>NZ_JAOSHO010000001.1 GCF_025917275.1 Pseudomonas agronomica
TCCGGTCGGCTTTATGACAAACTCCAGCCTTGTTCTGACTCTTTCGGACGAACCATGAACGCTTCAGTCTTTGCTGCCGCACAGGCCATATCCATTGCCGGGAACGTCAGCGCCAATCTACTGCGCCACCAGTCTTTCATGCAGGCCGCTGCCGAGCAGGACGTGCAAATGCTGGTTTTTCCCGAGTTGTCACTCACCGGTTATGAGCGGGATCTGGCCGCGGAGTTGGCGATACTGCCTGACGACGCCATCTTGCAGCCACTGCGCGACCTGGCGCACGAGTTGCGTATGACCACGGTGGTCGGCATGCCGATTCGCCTGTCGGCAGGCGCGCCCGTGATGATCGGCGCCTTGATCCTGCGGGCAGATGGCTCCCTTGGGGTCTACAGCAAACAGCACTTGCACCCTGGCGAAGAGGTCGCCTTTGCGCCTGGTCATGGCGGTTCGTTGCTGGATATGGGGATGGATCGCGTCGCCTGGGCGGTGTGTGCCGATTTCTGCCACGCCAGCCATGCCGCCGCAGCCGCGGAGCGGGGCGCCACGGTGTATGCGGCGGGTGTGTTGATCACCGAAGGCGGCTACGTGCCGGACACGACCTTGCTGCAAGGTTATGCCTGGCAACACGCCATGACGGTCCTGATGGCCAATCATGGTGGCGCCACCGGGGGCTGGGAGTCAGCGGGTCGCAGCGCGATCTGGGGCCCCGGCGGTTCGCTGATCGCAGCGGCACCCGGCGTTGGTGAGTCGTTGGTTATCGCCCGTCGCAGTGGCGATGGCTGGGCCGGGCAGGTCGTGCCGCTTTGAAGAGGTTTCCATGAGTTTCCAATGGCGCCTGGCTGAGGTCGGCGACATCGATTTCGCCCGGCAACTGACTTGCCGCAACATGCTTCCCTATTATCTGCGCCATGATTTGCTGTGGCAGGACGAAGCGTTCGATCTGGCCTGGGTCATCCGCCAGAACTGGATCATCCACCGTGATGACCAGGCGCTGGGTTTTGTCAGCCTCAGCCGTGACGCTCGCGCCTTGTATATCCGCGAGCTGCAGATAGACCAGGCGTTTCGTCGGCAGGGTGCCGGAACCTGGGCGATCGGACAGGTCTGGGGAATGGTGGCACTTGAGCATCGACCGGCATTGCGCCTGACGGTCTTCAAGGATAATCCGGCCAGGGCCCTTTATGAGCGCATGGGGCTGCAGGTGGTCGGCGAAGAGGAGTGTTTCCTGAGGATGCAGCGAGACGTAGGTGCTTGAGGCTTCGAGTGTCGGGTCGAGAAGACGTGTTGTAACTTTTATCTGCCTGTTTGCGCTAGGTCTGCCGAGTGCTTTTTTGCTAAGGTGTGGGGCAACCCATACAAGACCAAAATCGTGAGGTGTCTGCTTGATTAGGGTGTTAGTGGTCGATGACCATGATCTCGTCCGTACGGGCATTACACGGATGCTGGCTGACATCGATGGCCTGCAGGTAGTTGGCCAGGCCGAGTCCGGGGAGGAATCCCTGATCAAGGCGCGTGAATTGAAACCCGACGTGGTGCTGATGGACGTCAAGATGCCGGGCATCGGCGGCCTTGAAGCCACGCGTAAACTGCTGCGCAGCCATCCTGATATCAAGGTCGTCGCGGTGACGGTGTGTGAAGAAGATCCGTTCCCGACCCGGTTGTTGCAGGCAGGTGCGGCGGGCTACCTGACCAAGGGCGCCGGCCTGAACGAGATGGTCCAGGCGATCCGCCTGGTATTTGCCGGGCAGCGCTACATCAGCCCGCAGATTGCCCAGCAATTGGCGATCAAGTCGTTCCAGCCGACCAACGACTCGCCGTTCGATGCGCTCTCCGAGCGGGAAATCCAGATTGCCTTGATGATTGTCGGTTGCCAGAAAGTCCAGATCATCTCCGACAAACTCTGCCTGTCGCCCAAGACCGTCAATACCTACCGTTACCGTATCTTCGAAAAGCTTTCGATCAGCAGTGACGTCGAGTTGACGCTGCTGGCGGTGCGTCATGGCATGGTCGATGCCAGCGCCTGATAATGACTGAACCGTTTGATCCAAGTGCCTTCCTGTCGACCTGCAGCGGCCGCCCTGGCGTGTACCGCATGTTCGACAGCGATGCGCGCCTGCTTTATGTAGGCAAGGCCAAGAACCTCAAGAAGCGCCTGGCCAGTTATTTCCGCAAGACCGGCCTCGCACCGAAGACGGCCGCCCTGGTGGGGCGTATCGCGCAAATCGAAACCACGATCACGGCCAACGAAACCGAGGCGTTGCTGCTTGAGCAGACGCTGATCAAGGAGTGGCGCCCGCCGTACAACATCCTGCTGCGCGACGACAAATCCTACCCGTACGTGTTCCTGTCCGACGGGGCGTTTCCGCGCCTGAGCATTCATCGCGGGGCCAAGAAAGCGAAGGGACGGTACTTCGGTCCTTACCCCAGCGCCGGGGCGATTCGTGAAAGCCTGAGCCTGCTGCAGAAAACCTTCTTCGTTCGCCAATGCGAAGACAGTTACTACAAGAACCGCACCCGGCCGTGCCTGCAATACCAGATCAAACGCTGCAAGGCACCGTGTGTCGGGCTGGTCGAGCCCGAAGTGTATGCCGAGGACGTGCGTCACTCCGTGATGTTCCTGGAAGGGCGCAGCAATGCGTTGACCGATGAGCTGTCGACCGCCATGGAAGAGGCTTCGATCAACCTCGAATTCGAACGCGCCGCCGAGCTTCGCGACCAGATAGGGCTGCTGCGCCGGGTCCAGGATCAGCAAAGCATGGAAGGCGGCAGCGGCGACGTCGATATCGTGGCGGCGTTCATCAACCCGGGCGGCGCCTGTGTGCACCTGATCAACGTGCGGGGCGGCCGCGTCTTGGGCAGCAAGAACTTCTTCCCCCAGGTAGGGATCGAGGAAGACGTGGCGGAAGTCATGGCCGCTTTCCTGGGGCAGTACTACATCAGCAGCCCTGAACGCGACTTGCCCAGCGAATTGATCGTCAACGTGGTCCATGAAGACTTCCCGGCCCTGATCGAGGCCATCGACAAGCTCCGCGGTCGCGAATTGACCATCAGCCACCGTGTGCGCGGAACCCGCGCGCGCTGGCAACAACTGGCCGTGACCAACGCCGAACAGGCCCTCGGTGCACGTTTGGCCAACCGCCAGCACGTTGCGGCACGCTTCGATGCCCTGGCTGACGTCCTGAATCTGGACGAGCCACCGCAGCGGCTCGAGTGCTACGACATCAGCCACTCAAGCGGCGAGGCAACCGTTGCCTCCTGCGTGGTGTTCGGCCCGGAAGGCCCGATCAAGTCCGATTACCGGCGCTACAACATCGAGGGCGTTACCCCCGGCGATGACTATGCGGCGATGCACCAGGCGTTGATGCGGCGCTTCGGCAAGATCAAGGACGGGGAGGGCAAGCTGCCGGACATCCTGCTGGTGGACGGCGGCAAAGGCCAACTGTCCATGGCCCGCGACGTGCTCAATGAATTGGCGGTCCCGGACCTGATCCTGCTCGGCGTGGCCAAGGGCGCGACGCGCAAGGCCGGTTTCGAGACCCTGTACCTGAACGACGCGGCCCATGAGTTCACCCTCAAAGGGGATTCGCCGGCCTTGCATCTGATCCAGCAGATCCGCGACGAAGCCCACCGTTTCGCTATCACCGGCCACCGTGCCCGCCGCGGCAAGACCCGCCGCACCTCAACGCTGGAAGGCGTGGCAGGGGTCGGGCCGACGCGCCGGCGCGATCTGTTGAAACATTTTGGTGGCTTGCAGGAGCTGTCTCGTGCCAGCATCGAGGAAATAGCCAAAGCACCCGGTATCAGTAAAAAGCTCGCAGAGTCGATTTATGCAAACCTGCATAGCGAGTAGAATGCCCGTCAACCTCGTAGCCAGTTGTGCCGATGAATATCCCAAACCTGATTACCGTTCTACGCGTCCTGCTCATCCCGATCTTCATTTTGCTGTTCTACTTGCCGTACCACTGGAGCTACCTGGCCTCCGCCTCGGTCTTCGCCTTCGCCGCCGCGACGGACTGGCTCGACGGCTACCTGGCCCGCCGCCTGGAGCAGAGCACGCCGTTCGGCGCGTTCCTCGACCCGGTGGCCGACAAGCTGATGGTCGCGGTGGCCCTGGTGCTGCTGGTGCAGGAACACGGCAACCTCTGGCTGACCCTGCCAGCGGCGGTGATCATCGGACGCGAAATCGTCGTCTCGGCCCTGCGCGAATGGATGGCCGAGCTGGGCGCCCGCGCCCAGGTCGCCGTGTCGAACCTCGGCAAATGGAAAACCGCCGCACAGATGCTCGCGCTGGTGATCCTGCTGGCGAATCCCTCGGACTTCAGCTTCTGGGTGCTGTTGGGTTATGCCTTGCTGCTGGTGTCCGCTGGCCTGACGCTGTGGTCGATGGTCCAATACCTGCGCGCCGCCTGGCCGCACCTGCGGACCGATGTCGATCCGAAATAAAACTTTTTTGAATCAAAGGGTTGACGGCGTGTTTTGAATCTATACAATGCGCCACACCAAGACGCGGGAATAGCTCAGTTGGTAGAGCACGACCTTGCCAAGGTCGGGGTCGCGAGTTCGAGTCTCGTTTCCCGCTCCAAGATTCAGAAAAAAGCCACTCAGATGAGTGGCTTTTTTTTTGCATGAAGGAATGCTTCAGGGTCAGATGCGCGGCGTAGAACTTTCAAGCGGTTGACGCTTTTTCGCAGGGCTTAGAGCTGTTTTTCTCATGCAGGCACGAGCATAGGCATTCGCGGAGTGCTCCTCTAATAAGTCGTTCGACAAGAAATACGCATGTCTCGTCATTTAAGTGGCGATCATCAAGCCAGTCCGGTAGGCAGTTGAGAAATTGTGTAATGGCATGCGCCGCCACGGAACCTGTGTCTTTGGCCTGGGGAGTGTCGTTGAATACGGCTGCAATAAATGCGCTTTCATATAGTTTGCGCTTGTAAACGATCCGTTGCTGCTGAGCGTCATCTAGATAGACGAAGCCATGTAGAGCCAGTCGAAAGCCGTGCGGGCACCGACGGTGCAAACACAGATGTGCGACGATTAGATTCGACAGAGATCGGACTTGAGCGGATCCTTGCCTCGCAGGTTGAACAAGCAGGTAGAGCTCTTCATAAATTTCTTCTATTAGATCGTATAGCAATGCTTGCTTGCTGGGAAAATGGTTATACAGTGAACCAGGAGCGAGGCCCACATGGCGAGCCAGTTCCCGCATGCTAACTTGACCGAATCCCTTGTTGACGAAAAGCTCTAAAGCTTGAGCACGTATAGTGTCATAACCCCTATAAGCTTCAGCCGTAGACATAAAAGCCTCGTCCCGACTTTTTGCCTAAGAAGCCCGCAGCGACAAACTCCCTAAGTAAAGGTGCGGCACGGTATTTCGGGTCACCAAAACCAGTTTGCAAGCTTTCCAGAATGGCTAGCACGGTATCCAATCCAATCAGATCGGCCAGCGCCAAAGGCCCGATCGGCTGATTGCACCCCAAGCGCATGCTGGCGTCGATTGCTTGAGCATCGCCATTTTCCTGAAGGACGAAGATGGCTTCGTTGATCATCGGAATTAGGATTCGATTGACAATGAATCCCGGGCGATTTTGAGAATGTATCGCGGTTTTTCCCAGCTGTTCGACCAATGCCTGGGCGATGAAGCAGGTAGTGTCGCTGGTCTGCAAACCGCGGATCAACTCCACCAGGCCCATGATCGGCACCGGGTTGAAGAAGTGAATCCCCATGAAGCGTTCCGGGTGCTTGATGCTCGCCGCCAGTTCTGTAATCGATAGCGATGACGTGTTGCTGGCGATCAGGCAATCCAGGCGAGCGTGGGCGTCAATCTGCTGAAGAATCTTGCGTTTGAGTGCCAAGTCCTCAGTGGCCGCTTCGATCACCATGTCCATTCCATTCAAGTTGGTGTAGTGAGTCGAGGTATGGATACGTTGCAGGGTCTCAGAGGCCTGCGCGTGGGTGAATGTTCCTTTTTCAACCTGCCGGTCGAGGTTTTTTTGCACGGTTTGCAGGCCCCGGCTGAGCACCTGTTCATTGATATCGATGAGCAATAACGTGTGGCCGGCTGCCGCACAGGTTTGGGCAATTCCACTGCCCATCGTGCCGGCGCCAATCACAGCAATGCGATGCAGCGTCATATTGACCACCTGAGTTCAGGGTTGGGGAGTGTTGGCTAGTCGCGCTTCGTGCCGATCATCACGAACAATGCGCGGGCGATTTGATCGCTCTTGTTACGCCAGGCATGGCGGGTCCCATGCTGGATGACGACCTCGCCGGGCCGGATCAGTTTTTGTTCGCCATTATCCAGCTCCAGCCAGAGTTCGCCCTGGAGCAGGATGCCGTAGTCGATGGTCGGAGTCGTGTGCATACCTGGGTGGTCCGGCTCGAAGCACTCGAACAAGCCGGGCAGGGCACGGCCCAGTTCCTCGATCATCTGTCCGACATCCGTCGGGTTCTGCATCACGGTGTCCGGCGGAAAATCATAGATTGCCAGACTGGTTTCGCCCGGCCCAGGCACCAGGGAAAGATGTCTCCGGGTAGGGTCCTGTTGCGCATCGGAAGTTCCGGTCGTTGGACCGGTGGACCACAGGTGTGCCATGGCGTGGCCGGGAATTGTTTCAAAAGAGCAAGCACGTGGTGCGGTGTCATCACTGATGAAGACAGATTGGCCTGCGGCATCCAAGGCGGTGACGATTCTTCGGATTTTCATAACATTCCCCCTCAATTCGGTGGGCGGGCATCGCGATGCCCGCCGTTGTGTTGGACGGATTTGTTAATGTCAGGGGCAGATGACGTAATTGCTGAAGCCGCCATGTCGATTTTCGATACCGGTAATCGCGTCGTTCACTTTTTCCAGGCTGAAAGCGGTGTTTTCAAAGAATGAAAGATCCAGCGTGCCAGATTCCACCATGTCCGCCATGGCTTGTCCTTGACCTGTGGTAAACCAGGCCGAACCGCTGATCTGGATGTCGTTGTCCATGATCCAGTGCAGATCGATCGGGACGTCACCGGCGATGGCACCGATGTTGACCAGATGCCCGCCGCGGTGGATGGACTTGAGGGCTTGGGTCAGGGTCTCGTGTGGCGCACCTGGACCCAGGGCATCGATCACCACATCGACTCCTTCGCCATGGGTGATTTCACTGACCCACTCGTTGGTTGGCAGCGTGCCCAGGGTGTGGATTTCAATCCGACCTGGCGCGGCGAGGTCTTTCACCCGCTGGAAGAGCTCCTGGTTGCGGGCCGTGCCGAGAATCTTACGCACGCCCATCGCCAGCGCCAGTGCCACGGCGCCCAAGCCGAGCGTGCCACTGATGCCATTGATCAGCAGGGTGGTGCCAGGCCCGACATTGGCCTTGAGCATTGCTTTGTAGGCGGTACCCAGGTAGCCCAGTCGCGCGGCCGTCTCGAAGCTGAGGTTATCGGGCAGTTTCACCAGACTGTATTGCGGCGCAGGGATGTACTCGCAAAGACCACCGTAGGGATAGTCTTCGAACATGCGCGGGCTTTTGGGCGTGAAACCGAAATAGCCATTGAAGGTGTACGCCGTGCAGGCGATGGTATTGCCCGCACGACAAGACCGGCAGGAACCGCAGTGGCGGCCTGGATTGACGTAGACCCGGTCACCAACCTTGAAGTCGTAGACCTGTTCGCCTACTGCCTCGATGACTCCCGTTGGGTCAAGGCCGAAGGTCGCCGGCAGTTTCGGCAGAGGATTTTGGGGGAACCATTTAACCCAGTTGGTCAGGATGTTATGGAGGTTGGGGACGATTCCGCAGGCCTTGATCTTGACGAGCACTTCAGTTGGACGAATGCCCGGTACGGGCAACTGCTCGATGACCATGGGTTTGCCGCCTTCATACAGGCGTGCGGCGCGCATCGTTTTTGCAGTCATGATGTTCTCCGATACTCATATTATTTTTGTCGTAGTACGTAATCCGTGGAGCGACACTTCAAAACCCTGGCATCAACGTAACCCGTCTTCGCCCTTTACTTCGGCAGCACTCAGGCCGCCCAGCCGCGCATGAATCCTGCCGCCGGTGGCCATGGCCAGGCCAAAAGCGATTTCGCCACGGCGAGGACCATCCCACACGGTCATTTCCGCCACACCGAAATGACTGCGGACATAAGCTGCCTGGATATGCCCCAGCGGAATCATCACCCGGCAACCAAGGCCACCGATAGTCTTGCCCGCTGGAACGATTGCCTTGGGGTTGCCCAATGCTTCACGCATCGCCCAGCCGCCGGCTTCGTGCCAGACCGCACCGTGCTCCAGTTCGCCGTCTTCACCAACAATTGCACCCTTGCCATAAGCCTGAACCTGCGAAGCACCGCCCAACGCCTGGATCAACTGCTCCGACAGTTGTGCGCCTAACCCCCTGAGCTCCTGCATGAAGGGCAGCAGATCATCTTCATACCTGCCGGCGTAGGGATTGGCGACCACGGCGGTGGCAACCGCAATGCGCAACGGAGCTGACGCACGCGGGCCTCCCTCGTGAAATATTTCTTCAACGTCCAGTTTGATCTTACGAACCATCACCAGCGACATGCTTGCCTCCAGAACCAAGAGCCTTATCGGACTCATTATTTTTTTTCGCGACCTTTCGCATTATGCATTTAATGATGTATGGTGCAAGAAATTAGTTTTTGTGCATAAAAATAGGAGAGGAACATGAAGCTGATTTCGTACCGCAAAGAAGGGAAGGCCCATTTTGGCGCCGTGTCAGGTGACGGGGTGATCGAGCTGACCCGTCGTTTTGCGCAGGTTCCGGACCTCGCCTCCTTTCTGGCCAATCGATTGCTGGTACAGGAGGCACACAAGATCGTCGAGACCGCCCAGGCCGATTATTCGTTTTCCAGCATTCAACTGGAGGCCGTCGTCCCTAATCCCGGCAAGGTGATCTGCGTGGGCATCAACTATGTGGCTCACGCCGAAGAGGCCGGCAGGAAGGTCGGGGAGTTTCCGGTGATATTCCAACGATTTGCCGAAACGCTACTGCCTCACGGCGAACCTCTGGTCAGGCCAAAAGTGTCGGAGCAGTTCGACTTCGAAGCGGAACTGGCCGTCGTCATTGGAAAGGGTGGCGCGCACATCGATCCGGCCGATGCCATGGACCATGTGGCGGGCTATACCTGTTTCAACGATGCCAGCGTGCGGGATTGGCAGTTCCATACGCACCAGTACGGCATGGGCAAGACATTCAGAAAAACTGGCGCACTGGGCCCCTGGATCATTCCAGCGTCGGAAATTCCCGATTACCGTAAGCTGGTGGTGCGGGGGGTTCTCAACGGCGAACAACTGCAGGAAGGCAGCCTTTCGGAGTTGGCTTTCGACATTCCTCATTTGATTTCCTACGTGTCCAAGGCACTGCCGTGGAACCCGGGCGACATCTTGGCAACCGGTACCCCGAGCGGGATTGGCTTCAAGCGTAAACCGCCGATTTTCCTGAAACCCGGCGATGTCTTCGAAGTGGTCATCACTGAAATCGGGACCCTTTCGAACGGCGTTATTGACGAAGCCTGAGCGTTGTCCTCTACACAATCATAAAAACTGGAGGTTCCACATGCCCGCATTACCAACCATCAATTTCACCCATTCCGGCGTGTTCTGCTCAGACCTGGATCGGATGGTCGATTTCTACTGCCGCATCCTGGGTTTCATCGTCAGCGACAAAGGCGTGGCCTCGACCGGGCATCGTCTGTTCTTCATGACACAGAATCCCGAACTGCACCATCAGGTCGTGCTCTTTGACGGCAAGCCCGTTGATTTGCCCTTCAACCCGATCAATCAATTGTCGTTCCTGCTCAATTCGTTGGATGACCTGAAGGCGTACTATCAATTCGCCAAAAAAAGCGGCATTGAGGGCATCGCCCAAGTGGACCACGGGAATGCCTGGTCGATTTATTTCAAGGACCCTGAAGGCAACCCCGTCGAGATGTATGTCGATACACCGTTCTATACCGCTCAGCCGTGCAAGGAACCTCTGGATCTCGAGCTACCGACCGAGGTCATTCTGGCCCAGACCGAGGCAATGTGCAGGCGCCGTCCAGAGTTCCAGACGCGCGCGCAATGGATGGACTCCATTCGCACAAAGATTGAGGAGCAGCGGGTCCGAATCGCCTGATCGTTCTGTTCGGTAAAGACGATATCTGGTTGATGAACAGGCGTCGTGATTGCATCAACCAGCACTCGCAATCGACAACTACAAGAAGCGGAGTAGACGATGGACTACGATGTCATCATTGTTGGAATGGGACCGGTGGGCGCCTTATGCGCCAATCTGGCCGGTCTGTGGGGGCTCAATGCCCTGGTGGTGGAGAAGTCCGAGACGGTCTATGCCAACCCTCGGGCCATGGGCTTTGACCATGAAGTGATGCGCGTCTTCGGAAATATCGGCTTGGCAGACAGCATTGCCGAACACGTCATGCCTTACCGCCCCTCGGAATACCGAACAACCGGTTCACAATTGATCAAGCGCATTGACGCTGCCCAGCCGCCTTTTCCACTGGGTTGGGCGCCGAACTATGTGTTTTCCCAGCCGCCGGTGGAGCGCGCACTTCGTGAAAAAATCACCGGTTTTAAGTCGGTAACCGTTGAGCTTGGCGCTGAGGTGTTGTCGGTCGACTCTGCTGAGTCCCAGGCGAATGTCCGTATCCAGGCGAAGGATGGGACCGAGCGCACGGTCACTGCCGCCCATGTGCTGGCGTGTGATGGCGGCACCAGCCCGATCCGCACCCGCCTGGGGTTGAAGATGGACGACCTGGCGTTCGACGAGCCGTGGCTGGTGGTCGATGTGATCCTTAACGAAGGGGCGGGAGAAGATCTGCCGAAGACCAACGTTCAGTTCTGCGAGTCGGCGAGGCCGTGCACCTTTGTCGTCGGCCCCGGGCGACATCGTCGCTGGGAGTTCATGATCAATCCGGATGAGCAACCTTCGGAAATCTCACAGCCTGAAATGATCAAGAAGCTGATTGCCCGTTGGCTGCCGGAGCAGGACTATCAGTTATGGCGGGCTTCGGCATACCGATTCCATGCATTGATCCTCGAGCAGTGGAAAGCCGACCGGGTCTTCTTCCTTGGAGACGCGGCCCATATGACGCCGCCATTCCTGGCACAAGGCATGTGCCAGGGGATTCGCGATGCCTTGAATCTGGTCTGGAAAATCGCTCTGGTGAAAGAGGGACTGGCCGCTCCGGATTTTCTGGAGACGTATCAGACCGAGCGGATCCCTCATGTGCGCCAGACTACCCTGGCGGCCAAGGAGTTCGGTGGTGTGATCTGCGAGCGCGACAGTGAAAGGGCCGCGAAGCGGGACGCACGGCTGATCGAACATATGGAGGAGAACCCGGGCGGGACCATCCGGCAATCGCTGATCCCCGGTCTGTCCCAAGGGTTTATCGCGCAGGTGTCTCCAGCCGGAGAGCTGTTTCCCCAGCCAATGGTGATCAACCATGCCGGCAAGCAAGCCTTGCTCGATGAATTTACCGGTCAGGCGTTTCGCGTGGTCGTTGCCCCCGGTTTCGATGCCAGCGCATTGTTGAGGTGCCTGCGTAGCAGCCAGTCGCTTAAAGGCTTGCCTATCCACGTCGTACGGTTGGTTAACCCTGAGCAATCAGGGGCTCGTGCTGTCGATGAGTACCAGGAAGTCGATGGGTTGCTAGCACAATGGCTGGAACAGCGAGGCTGTAATGTGGTGATCGTGCGGCCCGATCACTACGTGTATGGCGGGGCGGTCACGGTGGCCTGGGCGATGGAATTGCTCGAGGGCATGGAGCTTGCGCTGTGGTGCAAGCCGCCGCAGAAGCCCGCGCCGGCCCAAGGCGGTAATTGCGATAAGACGATCAGGTTCGCACAGGCTTAACGCCTGAAAGGCAACACGCCCTTCGCCTGGCACTGTTTACGAAGACAGTGCCAGGCGAAGGGTTTTTTTACATGAGGCTTATTGAAACGTGGCTTGTCGGCGCTCTATGGCTTCTACGATCCGGCCCAGGGTTTCCTGGATGTGATTGCGCAGTAAGGTGACGGCTTTCTCGGAGTCGCGAGCCAGGGCCGCTTCCATCAACTTCTGATGCTCGTTGCCCTTGTGCCGCTGGGTAATGCGCTGCTGGGCGGAAAAGCGTCGGTAGCGTTCGGCCCGATCAAACAGCGAGTCGATCATCTTCAACAGCAGGGGCGATGGACACGCCGCAAACAAGGCGAAGTGAAAGGCCTTGTGTCGGGTCGACCATTCATCATCGAGTACCAGCACACCGCTGCCGAGTTTTTTCTCGACCAGATTCAGGCGATGAAATGCCCCGAGCACATCGGCTTCCCAGGCGTCGTCGCCCTGTTGGATGGCATCGGCCAACGCCTCGCATTCCAACAGGCAGCGCATGCGCGTGATGTCGCGAAAATCAGTGACGGAAATCGGGGCAACTCTGAAGCCTTTGTTATCGCTGGCCTCAACCACACCGTCCTGGGTCAGTCGATTGAGGGCTTCACGAATCGGCGAGCTGCTGAGTCCGTAGGTCTTGGACAACTCTGCGACCTTGAGCTTTTCACCGGGGGCCAGCTCACAACAGACGATCGCTTTTTTCATCTTCGTCAACGCGACATCGATCAGCGGAACGCTGGGAGAGGGAATCATGGTCGGAGTCGTCCTTAAATTTGCACTAAACGCATTTTATGCGCAAAACAGAGTTTAGTGCAAAGACTGATTAAGCGCCTGCTGTCGATGGGGTTTTCTGCCAGGTCTTTCGGGCCACTGCCTGCTCTCCCTCCTTCTATCAACCCTCAACGCGCGTGCCCGCTTGAATCCGCTTGACTTTGATTTTGCGCAGGGATAGTTTTTGTGCACAAAGTGATGCTAAGTGCAATAAAAGCGTTTTTACGCATTGTGGCGACGCCAGCGGTATTCGCGGCCAATGCTGCGAGTGGATGACCTTTTACAAAAACAAAAAAACAGGAACATCTTCATGAAAACAGCCAACCAGCGGTTCTGCCCGTTGCCGGTCTCCAGCCTTGCTTGCGCAGTCAGCGCAACGGTACTGCTGGGCCTTTCAACCCAGGCGCAAGCGTTCCAGATCAATACCGGTAATCCCGACCTTTCGGCGACCTGGGACAACACCATCAAGTACAGCAACGCCTGGCGCGTGAACAAACTCGATCACAAGGTGGCGGTGGGCCCTGGGACCTCCAACAGCAATCCCAACCTGGACGACGGCGATCGAAATTTCGATCGCGGGCTGATTTCCAATCGTCTGGACATCCTTTCCGAATTCGACATCAAGTACAAAGACGTCGGTGCACGCCTCAGCGCGGCGTCCTGGTACGACAACGTCTACAGCCAGGACAATGACAACGATTCACCGGGCACCGCCAACTCTGTGAGTGTCGACCACGATGAATTCACCAGCGACACCCGCCGTATCCATGGCCAACGGACTGAAATCCTCGACGCGTTTATCTATGGTTCGACGGAAATCGGCACGACCTCGTTGTCCGGGCGGCTCGGGCAGTTCACCCAGATTTACGGTGAAAGCCTGTTCTTCGGCGCCAACGGCATTGCCAACGCCCAGTCCACCGTGGACCTGGTGAAGCTTCAATCAGTCCCCGGTTCCCAATTCAAAGAAATCCTGATGCCCACCAAGCAGGTGTCTGGTAACTGGCAACTGAACGACACGGTGAGTGTGGGGGCCTACTACCAATTTGAATGGAACAAGACCCGTCTGCCCGCCGCAGGCAGCTACTTCAGCGGGGCGGACTTTGTGGGTGAAGGCGGGGAGCGGGTGTTCTTCCCCACGGGTGAGTTGCGTCATGGCAAAGACAAGGAGGCGAGGGACTCCGGGCAGTTCGGCGCACAATTGAAATTCGCGGTGGAGGACTGGGAGTTCGGGCTCTACGCCGCGAAGTATCACGAAAAAACACCGGTGTTCTACTTCCGCCCGGCCGCGCTGGTGCCGGGGGCCGACGACTCGTTTATCAACGTCTATCCCGAGGACGTGAAGGTCTTCGGTGCCAGCTTCAGTACGCTGGTGGGCGAGGCCAATATTGCCGGTGAAACATCGATCAGGCTCGATACGCCCCTGGCGGGTGTCGGCGGCACCATCGTCACTGGCATGGACGCCGACAACGATTCCGACCCCGCGTATCCCATTGGTCGGTCGTGGCATGCCCAGGTATCGATGATCAATGTCTACGGCGGATCCGCGTTGTGGGACGGCGCTTCCCTGGTGGGTGAACTGGCGTTCAACCGACGGCTGAGCGTGACCAAGAACGCCGATCAACTGGACCCCAACACCACGCGCGATGCCTTCGCCATGCGCTTCACCTTTGAACCGCAGTATTTCCAGGTCTTTCCGGGCATCGACGTCCAGGCGCCGATCACCATTGGCTACAACCCGTCCGGGCGTTCTTCCGTCACGCCCCAGGCATTTGGCCCGGAGCATGGCGGCGATCTGACGCTGGGTCTCAAGGCTGATTACAAGAAGCAGTGGTACGCCTCGCTGAGCTACACCAACTTCTTTGGTGAGGCCGGGCCAGTGATCAATTCAGCTAATTCGTTTACCTACCAGCAAAACATGAAAGACCGGGATTTCGTGGCGTTTTCGATCCAGCGAACCTTTTAAGCAAAGAACAGGCGGGCCCTGATAATGATAAAAATTAAACTGCTGTTGCTGTCCACTCTGTCGATCTCACTGTCTGTCGGTACCGCGCTGGCAGCGGTCAGCCCTGACGAGGCGGCGAAGCTCAAGACCACGCTGACACCCATGGGGGCCGAAAAAGCCGGCAACGCCGATGGCTCCATTCCGGCCTGGACCGGCGGCTTGACCAAGGATGTCGCCGGGGCCAAGTTCGGCGATGTACCCGCCGATCCGTTCCCCGGCGAAAAACCGCTGTTGCAGATCAACGCCAAGAACGCTGCGCAGTACGCCGACAAGTTGAGTGAAGGTACCAAGGCCCTGCTGGCCAAGTTCCCTGACACCTTTCACCTCGATGTCTACCCGACTCACCGCAGCGCTGCGGCGCCGGACAGCGTCTATCAAAACACCTTCGCCAATGCCACCCATTGCAAGACCACCAGCAATGGTTTGTCAGTAGAGGGGTGCTACGGCGGAATTCCGTTCCCGATTCCGAAAAACGGCAATGAGGTCATCTGGAATTTCCTGCTGCGGGTTGAAGCGGAATCCATACAGATGGGCTATTCCAACATCATCGGCAACGCCGACGGGACTCGGACGCTGGCCAGCCGGGGCGTGGAGAACTGGCAGTATCCGTACTACTACAAGGACGGTGCCGCAGATAAATGGTCCGGGCAGTATGCGCTGCTGCGGTTCTTGACCAGCGAGCCGCCGTTCAAGGCTGGGGAATCACTGGTGACCCATGACAGCATCAACGCTCAGCAGCCGCGAGAGGCCTGGCAGTATCTGGTCGGCCAACGCCGTGTGCGGCGGGCGCCTACCGTGGGTTATGACACCCCGGACTTCGTCGCTTCGGGCGCCAACTATTTCGATGAGGTGCACGGCTTCATCGGTCATCCGGATCGCTACGACTGGAAACTGGTGGGCAAAAAAGAACTGTACATCCCTTATAACGACAACAAGTTCCACGCCGAAAAACGCGAAGATGCCTTTACCGCCAACCACCTCAATGCCGACAAAGTGCGCTGGGAACTTCACCGTGTCTGGGAGCTGGAAGCTACGGTGGCGCCGGGCAAACGCCACGCCGTGCCCAAGCGTCGATTCTTCATTGACGAAGACAGCTGGACCGTCTCGCTGGTGGATGGCTACGACGCCGAGGGCAAACTCTGGCGTGTCTCCCAGGTGCTGCCATTCGTGGTGCCGTCCATTCCGGCGGTGGTGGTCAAGCCTGTCGTGATCTACAACCTGCAGGCCAAGACCTACAGCGTCGTCCAGGGCCTGAACGGGGAAACCTATAGCGTGATACCGCGCAAGCCCGAAAACTTCTTCACCGGAACGTCGGTGGCATCCGGGTCGGTTCGCTGAGCCTCGCGACAATCGGCTACAACGTTGGCTCTCTGTAGGTGGTGCACGCCCATCGCTTTCAGAGAGCGGCATCATCGGGGTTCAGACATGCCTATTATGTATTCGCGTCACATCAAGGCCTTCATGGCCAGTCTTTGGATGGCGACGATGGTTTATGGCTCGGCGGCTTTAGCGCAAACGATTGGATTGCCGCAGCAACCGGCCATCCACAGCACGATGGCAACGCAGTCGGTCATGCTCAGTGTGGCCCGGGCAGGGCAGCGGTTGGTGGCCGTGGGCGAGCGAGGTTTCATTATCGTCTCGGATGACAACGGGGCGACCTGGCGGCAAGTCGGTTCGCCGGTCAGCGTGACGCTGGTCAAGGTGCGGTTCATCGATCACAACCAGGGCTGGGCGGTCGGGCATGCAGGGATCGTCCTGCACAGCGCGGATGGTGGAATGACCTGGGCGAAACAGCTCGACGGCATCCAGGCTGCCGAAATCGAACTGGAACAAGCCAGGCGCGACACCGACGGGCAGGCCCCGGAGCGTCTTTCCCTGGCTCAACAGTTAATGGATGAAGGGCCGGATAAGCCGTTGCTCGACCTGCTTTTCCTCGATGCACGAAACGGTTGGGTAGTGGGGGCCTATGGTCTTGCTTTCGTCACTCATGACGGCGGGCTCAGTTGGCAATCCATTCGCTCCAGCGTAGAGAATCCAAACGGTTTGCATCTCTACGGTATCGCGCAGGTAGGGACCGATGTCTTCATGACGGGCGAGCAGGGGACGTTGCTACGTTCCAGCGACACGGGCCAGTCCTTCGAGGCGCTGCCGCCCCCTTATGAAGGAACGATCTTCGGTCTAGCAGTCACCGACAACCATTCGATCCTGGCGTTCGGACTGCGTGGTAAAGCCTTCGAGTCGCGGGATCGCGGCGAGACCTGGAAGCGCCTCGACACCTTGCAGCCGGTGACGTTGACCAGCGGTCTGCGTCTTGATGACGGTTCGGTCCTGCTGGCAGACGAATCGGGCCGGGTGCTGCGTTTTGCCGATGGCGATACACAAGCCACCGCCCTTCAGATACCTCAATCTCGTTACTTCACGGGCATGACGCAAGCGGCGAACGGTGACCTGATCATCAGCAGCACGCGGGGCATGCTGTCGTCCACCCTGAAAGTGGAATCGTCGGAGCCGTCACGATGAACAGTTTTACGCACTCTGCCGAACACTCGCCTGCACTTGCATCATCAACGTTTGATCCTGCTTCCGGGACCTTGGTCGAGCGATTGCTGTTCAATCATCGCAGCATTTTGCTGGGCATCTGTGTGCTGCTCAGCCTGGTGCTCGGCTATCAGGCGCTGAGCCTGAAGCTCAATGCCGCCTTCGAAAAAATGATCCCCACGGATCACCCCTATGTGCAGAACTATCTGCAAAACCGCAGCCAGCTGGGAGAGGGCGGCAATACCTTGCGGATTGCGATCGAGGCCAGGCAGGGCAATATTTTAAGCGCCGCATACCTGGAAACGGTCAAGAAGATCAATGACGAAGTGTTCTTGCTCCCCGGTGTCGATCGGTCCTACATGAAGTCCCTCTGGACGCCGGCCACGCGCTGGATTGGCGTGACCGAGGAAGGCTTCGACGGCGGGCCAGTCATCCCGGACGATTACGACGGCTCGGCCAAAAGCCTGGAACAGGTGCAGCAGAACATCGAGCGTTCGGGCGAGGTGGGGCAGCTCGTGGCCTCCGATTTCAAGTCCAGCATCGTGCTCCTGCCGCTTCAGGAAAGCACCTCGGATAACGGTACTCCGCTGGACTACAACGCACTGTCAAACCGACTCGAACAGATTCGGGCCAAGTATGAAAACCAGGACATCAAGATTCATATCACCGGTTTCGCCAAGGTGGTGGGGGACCTGATGGACGGCATGCGGCAGATGCAGCTGTTCTTCGCCGCGACCCTGGTGATCTGCGCGCTCGTGTTGTTCTGGTACACCCGTTGTGTGCGCAGCACAGTGCTGGTGCTGCTGTGCTCGATCATCGCGGTGGTCTGGTTGCTGGGCTTGCTGCCGACCCTGGGGTTCGACCTGGATCCGTATTCAATCCTGGTGCCGTTCCTGGTGTTTGCCATTGGCTTGAGCCATGGCGCCCAGAAAATGAACGGCATCATGCAAGACATCGGGCGCGGTGCCGACAAGTTGGTGGCGGCGCGCTTCACTTTTCGCCGGCTGTTCTTGACCGGACTGATGGCGCTGGTGGCGGACGCCGTGGGCTTTGCGGTGTTGATGATCATCAAGATCCCGGTGATCCAAGACCTGGCGGTTACCGCGACCTTGGGTGTACTGACACTGATCTTTACCAATCTGATCCTGCTGCCGATCTTGCTGTCATACACCGGCGTGAGCAAAGTGGCGGCGCAACGGGAAGCCGCCAACGACCGTTTTTCCCAGCTGGACGCCCATCACGCGCGGCATCCGCTCTGGGCTTTCCTGGATCGCTTCACCGAACGCAAATGGGCCACCGGCGCGATCCTCATCGGAGGGGTGCTGGGGGCGGTGGGCTTTGCCATCAGTCTTCACGTCAAGATTGGCGACTTGAATCCCGGCGCACCGGAGCTGCGTCCCGAGTCGCGCTACAACACCGACAACCGCTTCATGGTCAGCAATTTCTCCGCCAGCAGTGACAAGTACGTGGTGATGGTCAAGACCCCGCAGTATTTCTGCGCCAATTATCAGACGTTGGTAACAGTGGACGCCCTGGAGGCGCAACTGCAGCAGCTGCCGGGCGTGGTGTCCACCACCTCCCTGGCGGCATTGAGCAAGCAGGCCGCCGCCGGCATGAACGAGGGCAGCATGACCTGGTATGAGATCCCCCGTAACCAGGGGCTGCTCAATGCAATCATCACCCGCGCACCACGGGAGTTGTTCAACCAAAATTGCGATCTGCTGACGGTGTACGTCTACCTCACTGACCACAAGGCCGACACGCTCACTCGCGTGGTGCAGACCGTCGAGCAGTTCGCCGCGAGCCATGACAGCGATCAGATTCAATTCCTGAACGCGGCGGGCAATGCGGGGATCGAGGCTGCCACCAACATCGTCGTGAAGCGTTCGAACGTGCAGATGTTGTTCATGGTGTACATAGCGGTCATTGCCCTGTGTTTCATCACGTTCAGGTCCTGGCGAGCCGTGGTCTGTACGGTGTTGCCGTTGATGCTCACGTCCGTGCTGTGCGAAGCCTTGATGGTGGGGCTCAACATTGGCGTAAAGGTGGCGACCCTGCCAGTGATTGCCTTGGGGGTGGGAATCGGTGTGGATTACGCGCTCTACATCCTCAGCGTGACGCTTGCCAACCTGCGCAATGGTTCAAGCCTGTCGGATGCCTATTACCTGGCGCTGTTGTCCACCGGCAAGGTCGTGGTGATGACCGGGATTACCTTGGGCGTGGCGGTGACCACCTGGGTGCTGTCGCCGATCAAGTTCCAGGCTGACATGGGTATTTTGCTGGGTTTCATGTTCGTCTGGAACATGGTGGGGGCGTTGATCCTGGTGCCCGCTCTCGCGCATTTTCTCCTCAAGCCCAGGCCACAACCCGTGAGTATTTAAATGACTGTAACGATAAATATCCTGGGCTTGTCCGGCAGCCTGCGTCGGCAGTCGGCACATACAGCGATCCTGCGTACAGTGGCCGAACGATTGCCTGAGCATGTCCGGTTGACGCTCCATGGATTGGACAGTATTCCCCCATATAACGAGGATGATGATGGCGCTCATGCGCCACAGGCCGTGATTGCCTTGCGCGCCGCCGTGGCGGCGGCCGATGGGGTATTGATCGGCTCGCCGGAGTACAACCACGGTATGTCCGGCGTGTTGAAAAATGCGTTGGACTGGTTGTCCCGTCCTCATGGGAAATCGGTGCTGCAGGGCTGTCCGGTATTGAGTTTCACTGCCTCGCCGGCATTCACCGGAGGGGTGCGTGCGCATCAGCAACTCAATGAAACGCTGTGGGCGATCCAGGCGGTGCAGGTCGTCTACCCGCAGATCGTGATCGGTAACGTGACCAGTAAAATAGATCAGGGGAAGCTACGGGACGAATCAGCCCGGGCTTTTTTATTGGATGGAGTTGGCGTGTTGATCACGCAGATCGCTAACGCGCCTATGAGAGGACGTTCACGTTGCTCTTGATGCCCGCTGGAAACGAGTCCAGAATTAAGTCCATTACCGCTTCAGGAATAACGGAAACCCTTTATATTTCAATGGGTCGGACACCTGATACGAGTCTCGTTTCCCGCTCCAAGATTCAGAAAAAAGCCACTCAGATGAGTGGCTTTTTTTTGTGCCTGAATTTTATAGGCAGAGGCGCGAGTTCGTTGGTCCCTCAAAGGGTTCTGGCCGGTGGACGCACCTGAAACCCAAACACTCGACGCTGATGTAATCGGGCCGGCGCCTCCAACGCAGGCGCGCTTGGATCATGGCGCCCATATCTGTGCATTACGGGCATCCACTGCCTTGGGCAACAGCCCCGCCGCAAAAAACGCATCGGCGATGTTCTGTTGTTCTTCAAGCTGATCGGCTTTTACCGGCTGGACCTGATAGCTGCGATGGGCGTTGGCGGCCTCGACCGTTTCCGCATCCAGATTTCCCCATAAAGGCCCCAGCGCCTGAGCCGCGTCGCGAGGATGGTTCTTGACCCAGTGCCCGGCCTCCTCAAGCTGCTCGTAAACCAGCTTGAGCACTTCGGGATGCGCCTTGGCGTAGGCATTGCCGGTCAGGTAGTAACGTTTGTAGCTCGCCAGCCCGGTTCCGTCAGCCAAGGTACGTGTCGGCAGTTGACGTTGCACACCACTGAGGAAGGGCTCCCAGGTGACCCAGGCATCGACTTTCCCGTTCTCGAACGCGGCCCGGCCATCGGCGGGCGTCAGATAAGCGGGTTCTATGTCGGAGAACTTCAAGCCGGCCTTTTTCAGGGCCGCGATCAACAGATAGTGGGCGCCGGCAGCCTTGGTGACCGCGACTTTCTTGCCTTTCAAATCCGCCAGTTGCTGCAACGGTGAATCCTTTCGCACGACGATGGCCTGGGCTGAAGGCGAGGGTGCTTCCTGGGCGAAGTATGTCAGCTTGGCCTGGGCGGCCTGGGCAAAGATCGGCACGGTATCGGCCACGTCGGCGCTGACGTCGACATTGCCAACGTTCAGTGCTTCCAGCAGTGGCAAGCCGCTGGGGAACTCGTGCCAGCTCACATCGGTGTTGGCTTCGGCGAGTGCCTTTTCCAACTTGCCTTGGGTTTTGAGCAGCGTGATCAGGGTCGACGACTTCTGGTAGCCGATGCGCAGGGTTTCCCGTGCCTGGGCCGGGAGCGCAAGGGCCGACAAGAATAATACAACGACCGCGCCGGCCAGGGCGGGACGACGGAATATCGCCCCTGGGTTCTTGATCAGTCTGGACATGGCATTCTCGACATTGACTAAAGATGGGGTAAACACCCAAGAATCCTATTGTTCTAAAAAACAATTTATAAATACTTTTTGAGTATTAGCTTAAGCGGTTTTTCAGGCGTCAGAGGTCGTAACGCACAGACAGCAAGAGGGTTCGCGGGTCGTTGACGGAGTAGTAGCGGGCGCCGCTGGAGGGCACGTAGCCGACGGCCTGGGGGTAGGCGCGATCGAGCAGGTTTTTCACCGACAGCGTGGTGGTCCAGTGACCGTCGCCGGAGATGTAGCGGGTGTTGGCGTTCCAGAAGGTCTGCTGGGGAATTTCCTGGACGTCGTCGTTCAACGCGTTGGCGTAGGACCTGGTCTGAAACTGGGCATCGGTGCCGGCCAGCCAGGTGCCGGGCAATCCGGCAGGGACGGTGTAGTTCAGGCCGACGCTGGTGTTCCAGCGCGGCGAGTACACCAGTTGCTTGCCGTTGGCATCGACCCCGGCGCCGCTGGCGTTTTCGAAGTCGTCATACTGGCTTTGCAGGTAACCGAGGTTGAAGGTCAGTTGCAGGTCGTTGGTCAGTGCGCTGAGGGTCTCCAACTCGACGCCGTAGGTGTGCGCCTGGCCAACGTTGGTCCGCAGGCTCACCCCCAGCGCCGGGTCGTAGGCGTTGGTCTGCAGGTCCTTGTAGTCGTTGTAGAACAGTGCGAGGTTGGCGCGCAGGCGGCGGTCGAAGAAGTCGCCTTTGAAGCCGGTTTCCCAAGTGGTTACGTCTTCCGGAGAAAACGCCTGCTCGGCGGCAGCCTGGGTCGGCGCGCGGTTGTCGTAGCCGCCGGCCTTGAAGCCTTTGGCGACGTAGGCGTACTGATTCAGATGCGGCGTCCAGGCGTATTCGAAACCGAGTTTCGGGCTGGTGGACTGCCAGGATTTGCTCGAGTCGGCCGTGAAGTTGGTGCCGGTGATCTGGCGGTTGGTGGTGACGGCGTAGTTGGTGTAGTCGAAATTCTTGTGTTCGCGAGTGAACCGTAGCCCGGCGATCAATGACAGTTGCTGCGTAACCTTGTAGCTGCCCTGGCCATACAGCGCATAGCTTTCGGTATCGGTCGTACTGTACTGGCCCTGGCCGATCACCTGGTTGCGGGCAATCGAATAGGTGAGGCTGTCGCGCTCGGCGTCGAACTTTTCCCGGTACAGGTACAAGCCCGTGCTGAAACTGAAATCTTCATAGTCGCCGTTGAGCTGGAACTCCTGGGTGGCGTAGTCCTGCTTGTAGGTGATCAGACTGTTCTGGATCAGGGCGGCCTGGCCGGAGTTGTCGTAATCCACGGGCTGGTTGAACGCCGAATAGGCCGTCACCGACTTGAAGTTCAGGTGATCATCAATGCTGTAGATCGCCCGCAGCACCGAGCTGCCCTGGTCGAGACGGTTCTTTGGATTGAGACTGCTGTAGCTCTTGAACTTGTCGAAGTGGCCGTCGGCGTCGAAGGGTGTGTAGCTGGTGGTGTCGCCGCGGTCGAAGGTGCCGGCCAGGGTCAGTTGTACATCCCAGGGCGAATCGATGGGGTTGAAACGCAGCTTGCCGCGGTACGACTGGAGGTCGACGTTGTTCACATCCTCGCCGCGCGTGGGATTGGAAACCGTGCCGTCGCGGGTCAGGCGGATCGCCGAGAAGCTGCCGAACAAAGTGTTGTCCACCAGCGGGCCACTGATCAGCAGACGACCGTTCTGGGCGTTGTAGTTACCGGCGCCGAGTTCGAAGAAACCGCGGGTTTCCTGGGTCGGGTCGCGGGTGATCACACGGATCGCGCCGGCGCTGCTGTTGCGCCCGTAAAGCGTGCCTTGCGGGCCGCGCAGGACCTCGACGCGCTCGACGTCGTTGAAGTCGAGCATCGAGGAAATCGCCCGGGGGATGTACAGGTCATCGGCGTAGACCGCCACGGCCGCTTCCTGGATCGGATCGGTTTCGCCAATGCCGCGGATCCCGTAGGTCTGGGCGCTGTAGGAGATCGACTGGCGGCTGAGGGTCAGGTTCGGCACTTGTCCGGAGAGATCACGAATGCTCTTGATCTGCTTGTCTTCCAGAGCGTTTTCGTCGAACGCGGAGATCGCCAGCGGTGCTTTCTGCAAATCCTCGCTGCGATGTTCCGCCGTGACGGTGACGACGGGGAGGGCGCCCTCCTGGGTGTTTTCGTCGGCGTGGGCCGACAATCCGAACAGGGCCAGCGATACGGCTAGCGCCAGACGGTTGGAAGTGAAGGTGTCGTGCATGGTGAACCCCGGGTGTGTGCAGTGGCTGCGTTGGCGTTGTTTTTTCGGGCAAGGCGTTGCCACAGTCATGGCTTGGAAGGCATGGCGGCGTTGGCTTGGGCCGGTTTCGGGTTGGGTGTCGCAGTTGACCGTGGGGTGGTGTCGGCCGGGAAAACGTACAGTTCCGAGAGCCTCCACCTGGTCAGGGGTCGGTGATGGTTGTAACAGTATTTGTATAACCGGGCGCTGTAAAAGTCCGTTTTGTTATAAGTTAATTATAAAAAATAGACATTACTATTAATAATAAAATGCACAATGTTAATGTTGTACCGATGCGTGCATGCACAAGAAACTGTGGGAGCGAGCCTGCTCGCGAAAGCGTTGGGTCAGTCGACATCATCGTTTACTGACACACCGCCTTCGCGAGCAGGCTCGCTCCCACAGGTTACTCTTTCCCCAAGGGTTTCCTTTCGCCAAATCGAGCCGGGTCAATACCCGCGCTGTACATCCGCCAGGTTCTCCGGCACCCATCCGGCCAGGAAACGCTCCAGATTCGCCAGGAAGCTGTCGGCGATTTCGTAGCGACTGTTGCTGGAAATCGCCGAGGTGTGGGGGGACAGACGCATCCTGGGATGGGTGTAGAACGGATGGCCATCGGGCAGTGGTTCCGGTTCGGTGACGTCCAGGGATGCGAGGCCGATGAGTCCGCTGTCCAGCGCCTCAAGCAACGCGTCCTGGTCCAGCAAGCCGCCCCGGGCGATGTTGATCAGGTGCAGGCCCGGCTTGGCGCTGGCGAGCACGGTGCTGTTGACGATGTGCCGGGTTGCTTCGGTCAATGGCGCGGCCAGCACGAGGTGATCGGATCGGGAAAACAGCGCATGGATATCTCGTGCTGCCTCGATGCCCTCGACGTCGAAAGGGGTCTGGCTCTGGCGCAACGCCAATACGTTGATGCCCAGGGCATGAGCCTTGATCGCCAGGCTGCGACCAATCGCACCAAACCCCAGGATTCCCAATGTGCTGCCCTTGAGGGGCGCCAGGGCGCTGAAATTCCATTGCGCATCGTGCACCCAGATATCCGGTAGCCGCTTGGCTGCGGCAAAGATCGCGGCCAGGGCGAATTCGGCGATGTTCTCGGCGGCGCTGCCCCGGGAGGTGCTCACGGGTGGGCCGTCGAAAAGCCATCTGGGGTAGAAGTCGATACCCGAAGACACCACCTGGACCCATTTCAAGCCGTACGGCCAACCCGGAGGTGGCGTGTCCGGGGCCAGATAACCGCGCACATTGATCGGCCGCGCCAGCAATACAGTGGCGGTGGCCGGCAGATCGCTGGGAACACCGGCCGGTACGGCAAGTACCTCGCTGCCAGGGTGTGTCAGCGCGAGGCGCTGGCGAATCACATCGTTGAAGTCTTCATCCAGTTGGCTGGCGATCACAAGCGTGCTCATGGAATGTCCTTTTTCTGGCGTTGGGCGAACACTGCCTTGCCGACGCCTTGCAGCACGGCATCGTTTTGCGGGGTGTGGACGCGGCTGCACAGAACATCGCGGTAATGCCGTTGCAGCGGATTGTGCCGTGACAGGCCGGGATTGCCGGACGCTTCGATGGCGAGCTCGACCGCACGGATCGCGTTGCCAGTCACCAGATACTTCAACTGCGCGGCGTGTTGGGTCGGGGTAAGCCCCTCGGCGGCGGCATCCAGCAGGCTGCGGTTGGCGAACAGCAGGGTATCGATGTGCCCGACGATTTCCTGGAAACGCGGCAGCGTCGCCAGCGCGGCACCGAGGTTGGACGGCTTGCGTTGTTCCAGCCAACCGACAAACCAATCACGCGCGGCTTGGGCGACACCGTCATACACCGCTGCCAGCAACACCGCCATCCACAGGAAGCCCTCGCTGTCGAGTTCCGGCTGCGGCGCACTCCAGGGGCTGACGCTGACGGCGTGATCCAGCGGCACCAACACGTTGTCGAACAGCACTTCGTGGCTGCAGGTGGCGCGCATGCCCAAGTGATCCCAGTCCTCGACGATGCTGATGCCTGGCGTATCCCGGTTGACCAGCCAGGCGCCCACCAGCGGGTCTTCATCGGTGCTGCGGGCCCAGACGCTGAACCAGGTCAGGCCATGGCTGCCCGTGGAATAGATTTTTCGACCGCTGATTCGCCAGCCTTCCGAGGTGCGCCTGGCAATGGTCGCCGGCAAACCGCCACGGGCCGGAGTGCCCAGGTCGGGTTCGACGCGCAAGGCATTGATCAGCGCACCGTCGCGAACGGCATCCTGGGCCACGCGCAAGCGCAATGCTTCGGGCCAGCTCCGGCTGTCCTGCAGGCGCGAGTGCTGGAGATATTGCATCACCAGAATCAGCGCTGTTGAGGGTTCGCCCTTGGCGACCGCCGCAATGACGTTGCGTGCCTGCGCCAGGCTGGCACCACCGCCGCCGAGTGCCTTGGGCACCGTCAGGGCCAACAGGCCGTGTTCGTGCAACAGCTTGAAGTTCTCCCGGGGGAATTCACCGCTCTCGTCATAGACGTGGGCGGTGGCGCCCAATCGTTGGCTGAGGCGTTCGAGCACGGTGTCGAAGTCGGCGACGTCGACCGATTGCAACAAGGGCGGACGTAAAGAGGAAAGACTCATGGCGGGTTCACTCGATCAAAAAGGTAAGCGCCTGCTACAGCCCGGCAGGGCTCACAGCGGCAGCAGGCGGAAATGGCGGTCCCACAGGGGACCGACGTCGAGCCGTTCGTTCAGCACGCCGGCCGCGAAGAACAGATCGGCGACTTCCTGTTGCGAGGCGATGGCCTGGTCATTCACTTCGATGATTGTCGTCGGCTGGCTGCGGTTGTTGTACATGTCGAGAAACACTGCTTTGTCGACGCCCAGCAACTGCGCCGACTTGGTTGCCCACGGCTCGGGATTGTTGTTGATCCATTCCCAGGTGCGCGCCTGGCGCTGGATGTAATCCTGGATCGCCTGTTTGCGCAGCGGGTCTTCCAGGGCCGCGGGTCGTGCGGCGATCAGGTAGTTGCCCGACAGATAACCCAAGGCGGTCTTGAGTACCCGGGCGCCACTGCGGAACTTCGCCAGTTGAATGAACACGCCATAAATCACCCAGGCATCCAACTGGCCGCTCTGGAATGCGCTGAAACCGTCCTGGGGCGTGAGTGCCACCGCAGTGATGTCATTCATGGTCAGGCCTTGTTCCTTCAGAGCCTTGATCAGGAAATAGTGGGACGTGGTCGAACGCACATAGCCGACCCGCTTGCCGCGCAACTGGCCGATCGATTCGATGGGCGAATCCTTGGGAATCAAGAACACCTGGTTGTTCACGTCACCTTGAAGCACGGCGATCAGGCGCGGTTGGCGGTGGCTCTGGATGGAAAAGATGGGTGGGATTTCACTCATGCCGCCGACATCCAGGCTGCCGGAAGCCAGCGCTTCGACGATCAGGTTACCGCCGGCAAACTCGGAATATTCGACCTTGTAGGGCGTGTTGCCGGTGCCGGCATCCTCGACGAAATAAGAATCCTGCCCACGGTAGGTGGCGACCCCCAGGGTCAGGTCCGCCAGTTGTTTGCCTTGGGCAAAAACACGCGGGGCGAGGCCCAGTGACGACAGCCCCAGAGCACCCAGGGCGAAGGAACTGGCCGTGAGGAAGTCGCGACGATTGATTGAGTTCATGCCACGGCCTCGCGAGTCGTCTCAGTCGCCTGGGGCGCCTGCGCGTAACGGTTGGTCGGCACTGGCAAGCCCAGGTTGTCCCGCAGCGTATGGCCGCTGTATTCGCTGCGAAACAGACCGCGCTGCTGCAGGACCGGCACGACCAGTTCAGTGAAATATTGCAGGCCGTCCGGCAGCAAGGAATTGATGATGAAACCGTCGGCTGCGCCGTTCTCGAACCAGGCCTGAATAGCGTCGGCGACCTGTTCGGGTGTGCCGACAAAGTCGCGCCGTGGTTGGGAGAAGCGCAGGGCGACCTCGCGCAAGGTCAGGCCTTCGTCACGGGCCAACTGTTTGATCCGGTCCGACCCACCTTTCTGGCTGTTGGCCCCCAGGTCGCCAAGTTCGGGGAAGGGAGCGTCCAGTGGGTATTGACTGAAATCATGGTCATTGAAGGGGCGGCCGAGGGCGACGATGGCATCTTCAATGCTCACCAGGGACACCGCCTGCTGGTAGCGCTCTTCGACTTCGGCTTCATCGCGACCCACGATCGGACGGATCCCGGGGAGGATCGACAGTTGTGCCGCTTCGCGACCGAAGCCCTTGGCGCGGCGTTTCAGGTCCTGGTAATAGGCGTGCGCGTCTTCGAAGTTTTCGGCGCCAACGAAAATCGCATCGGAGTTTTCGGCGGCGAAGTTTCGTCCGTCCTCGGAAGTCCCGGCCTGGAAAATCACCGGTTGGCCTTGGCGGGAGCGGGCGATATTGAGCGGGCCTTTCACCGAGAAGAACTCGCCCTTGTGCCCCAGCGCGTGCAGCTTGCCGGGGGCGAAGAATTCGCCGGTCTGTTTGTCATAGGTGAAGGCGTCGTCTTCCCAGGAATCCCACAGCCCCTTGACCACCGCCACGTGCTCCTTGGCGATCCGGTAGCGCACGGCATGGGGCGGGTGCTCGCTCTGGCCGAAATTATCGGCGGTGCCACTGAGCCACGACGTGACCACGTTCCAGCCAGCGCGCCCACCGCTGATGTGGTCCAGCGAGGCGAACTGGCGCGCCACTTGGTAGGGCTCCGTGTAGCTCACGGTCACGGTGGCCACCAGGCCGATGTTCGACGTCAGTGCCGCAAGCGCCGAAAGGATGGTCAGCGGCTCGAAGCGGTTGAGGTAGTGCGGGCTGGATTTTTCATGGATGTGCAGGCTGTCGGCGATGAAGACGAAATCGAACTTGGCGCCTTCGGCCAGTTGCGTCTGGTGCTTGTAGAAACCGAAGTCGGTGCTGGCATTGGGTTGCGCCTGCGGATGGCGCCATTCGCCCCAGCCGTGACCGACGCCATGGACCATTGCACCGAGTTTGAGTTGGCGTTGCTTGCTCATGGTTCTGCTCCTTTAGCGCGAAGCCTGGGTGAGGGGGGCACGCAGGGGGTTGAAGCTCTTGTCGAAGCCTTGGGAGACGTCGATGTGGCGAGTCAACAACCCTTCTTCCTGATAAATATCGGCGGTTGTCTGCAGGCCGCTGACCACCGCGTCGTCAATGGCTACTGGCTGCATGTGGGTCGCGTTGGCTACGGCCAGGTGCACGTCCAAGGGCAAACCAGTGATCTTGGCCTGTGCAGCGGCGTACTCGTTGGGGTGGTCGTTGCTCCAGCGATAGGCGCGGTCGACCCGGGCGACAAAATCGTCCAGTTGCTGGCGCTTGTCGGCAATGGCCTGGCTGGTGGCGGCGAGGTAGAGATGATTGCTCAGCAGGTTGCTACCGCTGACCAGCACCTTGGCCTGGCTTTGCGCGGTGACGACGGTGGTGAACGGGTCCCAGGTCGACCAGGCGTCCGCGGTGCCGTTATCCAGCACCAGCCGGGATTCGCTGGGCAGCAGGAAAACGAATTCCACGTCTGCGGTACTCAGGCCTGCGCTACGCAGGGCCTTGATAGCCAGGTAGTGCCCGATGGAGCCGCGCGTGGTGACGATGCGCTTGCCCTTGAGGTCGGAAACAGCCTTGATCGGAGAGTCCTTGGGCACAAGAATCGCAGTGGTGTTGCGTCCTTCGGCGTGGATGATGCTGACGACCTTGAGCGACGCACCGGCGCCCAGGGCGAACACATAGGGCGCGTCACCGAGGGCGCCGATGTCCACGGCCCCGGCATTCAGCGCTTCGCCCAGCGGCGCGGCGGCGGGGAACTCGGAAAACTGGATGGTGTAAGGCACGTCCTTGAGCTCGCCGGACACTTCCAGCAAGGCCTTGATAGTGGATTTCTGGTTGGCGACTCGCAGCGGCTGCAAGTCGGCGGCGTGGACCGAGCCAAAGGCAAGGGTGATCAACAACAGGGGAAGGGTCAGGCGCATTGCGGGGCTCCAGGCTGACAGTGTTGCGTTCAGTCGCCTCCGCCTGGAGAAGGGGTCGGCTGGTGTAGAGGGGCGATCATTCGGCCCCCTGTGCGTTCAGATGACAAAAAATCCGTGGGTGCCGTCGCGGGCCAGCTGGTCTACGAGGCCATACTCCCAATCCAGGTACGCCTGCATGGCTTCCCTAGGGCTGTCGGTGCCCTCGTAAGGTCGACGGTAACGGTCGATGCGCGGCGAGGCGAGGCGGGTTTCGCCCTGCTCCAAGGGCCGTTGCGCGGCGATCCAGGCGGCGGTGCCGTCGCGCAGCAGGAACACGGCTTTGCCGGTGATGGCCTCGACCTCGGCCACCGCCAACCGTGCCAACTGGCTGCTGCCGCAGGTCAGCACGTAACGTTGGGCGGAGGGCACTTTGCCGAGGGTTTCACTCAGTTGCGCGCGCAATACCCACCAGGCGCCCGGGATATGGCGCTTGACGTAGTTGGCGCTGCTGGTGAAATCCAGCACTACCGTGTCACCTTCGTCCAGCCATTGGGCAAGCGTGTCAGGGCTGATTTCCTCGGCCTGGGGCGGTACAGGAACGGGGGCTTTCCACGGGCCCCGTTCACTGAAGTGCGCCGGCTGCAGATCGTCCAGTACGTACACGTCCCAGCCCAGTTGCGCGAGCCAAGAGGCGGTCATGTTTGCCCGTACGCCGTCGTCATCGACCAGCGCCAGGCGCGCACCGCGGACGCTGGCGAAGTGATCGGTTTCCTGCACCAGTTGCCCGCCGGGGGTGGAACGGGAAGCGGGCAGGTGGCCGGCCTCGAATTCCTCCGGGGTGCGTACGTCGAACAGGTAGGTGCTGCGTGCCGGCTCCTGCTGCCAGCGATGCAGGTCGGCGAGGGTGGCGCGACCGACCAGCGCCTTGTCGGCAACCCGGCGGGCATCGCGGGCGGCAATGTCTCGATGTTCCTCGCCGGTGGCGGCGAATCGGCGTGACTGGCCGTGCTCCAGTGCCTGGCCGGCCAAGGTCCAGCCGATGGTGCCGTTGCGCAGGGCGGACACCGGGTTGGCGATGCCCGCATTGATCAATGACTGGGTGCCGATGATGCTGCGGGTACGCCCGGCGCAGTTGACGATGATTCGGGTGGACGGATCCGGCGCCAGCTCTCGAGCACGCAAGACCAGTTCCGCCCCCGGCACACTGATGCCGCCGGGAATGCTCATGGTCTGGTATTCGTCGAAGCGTCGAGCGTCGAGCACCACCACGTCGGCCTCACTGTCGAGCAGCGCTTTGACCTCTTCCGCCGCCAGTGACGGCGTATGGCGCTGACTTTCCACCAGTTCGCCAAAGGCCTTGCTAGGCACATTGACGTCGATGAACAGCTCGCCACCGGCCTTGCGCCAACCTTCCAGGCCGCCTGCGAGCACGCTGACATTGACATAGCCCAGGCCCTGCAAGCGCTGCACTGCGATGTCGGCCAGGCCTTCTCCGTTGTCATAGACCGTGACCTGGGTGTCGCGCCTCGGAATACGCGAGTAGACCTCCAGTTCCAGCTTCGACAGTGAAATGTTAGCGGCAAACAACGGATGGCCCTGGGCAAAGGGAGCCTCTTCACGCACATCGACGAGGGCCAACTCTTCACGGTCCAGCAACGCCTGGCGAATTTGCGAGTAGGAGCGGGTGCGTACGGTGCTCATAGGGCTTGGCTCTCTTTGGACAGGTCCCAGATGTTGGGGAGGAAGGCGTTGGAATAACCGGAAATGAACAGCTTCTCGCTGCCGTCGGGCTGGTACACCGCGCGGCGGACGGCGCCGATGTTGGCGCCATAGACGTGGATGCTGATGGACACCTGGTCATCGAAGGCATTGCTGACTTGATGGATGTCGCCAACCTTGGGAGAGACGGCTTCTACTTGACCGGGACGCAGTTCGACGCGTTCGCCCTCGGCGAGTAGGTGCCCGTCAGGGTGACGGTGAAAACCCTGGGAATATTCAGCCCCGCGCAGCATGCCGATCAGCCCCCAGACCCGGTGATCGTGGATCGGTGTGCGTTGCCCGGGTCCCCAGACAAAACTGACGACGCTGAAGCGCTGCCGTGAATCGGCGTGCAACAAATATTGTTGATAGCGCTCGGGGTCTGGCCTGGCGAAATCTTCGGGTAGCCAATCGTCGTGGCTGACGAGCTGGGCAAGCAGCTTGCCGCCGCGATGGAGCAGGTCGCCTTCGCGGGGATTGCTGTCGATCAACTCCGCCAGCGCGCCAATGAATGCTCTTAATCTCTCTGGGTGTCGGGCCTGGGTCATGGCACTTCCGTCTTCATGGGGATGCGTATGCTGTGTCTTATGTAAGCATAATGATTTGAAGTAATATGCTATTTTTTTATGATTAGCTTATAGCTGGAACGAATTTAGACTGGCTCGATCTAGCGTTAGAGGTTATTGGTCGGTGGGCTGGGCTATCCAGCCACGGGCAATGGCACTATGCTTTTCACACATCTTATTGACTGTTCTCTATGTGCGGGCCAAATGAAAATTGACGATATTGACGCCTTTGTCGAAGTGATTCGTTGCCAGTCCATCAGCCATGCCGCCGAGACATTGCAGTTGACGCAACCGGCGATCACGCGGCGCGTGCAGAACTTCGAGCTGGCGTTGGGTGTGGAGTTGTTCGACCGCAACACCAAGCCGCTCAAGCCCACCTTGATCGGCACGCGGGTCTACGAGCAATGCCGTTTGATCCTGCGGGAGATGGATGCCCTGCGGGAACTGGTCGCCACCGACGCGCCGCCGACCGGGCTGTTGCGCCTGGGTGTTCCGCAAACGATTGGTGATGTGGTGTTGCTCGATGCCCTCAAGCACTTGCGTAGCGAATACCCTGAGTTGCGCGCCCAGGTGGCCACGGGCTGGGGCAGTCAGTTGGTCGGCAAGATCGAGCGTGGCGAGCTGGATGCGGCGGCGGCGTTGTTTCCTGCCGGCAAGATCTTCCCCGACAACATTGTCGGGGAGTCGATCGGCAAGATGGAGTTGGTGGTGGTCTGTGCCAAGGCGCAACTGCCCAAGCGCCCCTGCAAGCTGGCCGATGTCTACCAGAATGGTTGGGTCCTCAATCCCGACGGCTGCGGTTTTCGCGCCGGGTTGCAGCGGACCTTGTCCGACCAGGGCTTGGCCCTGCGCGTAAACCTGGAAACCTTCGGCACCGAGTTGCAGTTGGGCCTGGTCGCCGATGGCCTGGGTCTTGGCCTGGTGCCGCGTCCGTTGTTGGAGCGCAGCGCCCATCGCGATCAACTGGCAGCCATGCCCCTCAAGGATTTCAAGCCGGTGATGGACCTGTGGCTGATCTACCCGCACTTTCTCGGCAACCTGCAAGGGCCGGTGGATGCCTTCGGCAAGCTGGTGGCCGGATCGTTGCAGAAGATCAAGAGTGCTGCGTAAGGCGTGGGGGAGCGTCCTTATAATAAAAAAAAATAATAATTAGCTTAGATTAAAATGTGCTTTTTATTATTTTTTGCCTTCCCCTAGGCTTGCTGGAGATCCTTAAGGCCATCCAGGAAGTCTCGTCATGAGCAGCGTCAGCCCACTGTCCAGCGTTTCGAAAAATGTCCGTCAACGCGTCACTCCCGAGGAATGGGAGGTACGCGTGAAGCTGGCCGCCGCCTACCGGTTGGCGGCCCTGTTCAAATGGACCGATCACATCTACACGCATTTTTCCGCACGCGTGCCCGGGCCTGACGAACATTTCCTGATCAACGCGTTCGGGTTGTTGTTCGATGAGATCACCGCTTCCAACCTGGTCAAGGTCGACGTCGATGGGACCCTCGTCGATGACCCGACGGGACTGGGCATCAACCACGCCGGCTATGTGATCCACAGCGCAATCCACGGTGCGCGTCCCGATCTGCAAGCCGTTCTGCACACCCATACCCGCGACGGCATCGCGGTGTCCGCCCAACGGGATGGCCTGCTGCCGATCTCCCAGCATTCCATCGCTTTTTCCGGGCGGGTGGCCTACCACGGCTATGAGGGCATCGCGCTTGACCTCGACGAGCGCGAACGGCTGGTGGCGGATCTGGGGGACAAGAGTGTGCTGATCCTGCGCAATCATGGCCTGTTGACTGCGGGCGTTAGCGTCGAACATGCGTTCCAGCAACTGCAAGGACTGGAGCGCGCCTGCAACATCCAGATCGCGGCGCAGGCCGCTGGCAATGCCGAGCTGATCTTTCCGCCCGCCGAGGTGGTCGCCAAGGTCGAAGCCCAGGCCGAGACGCTCAAGAAGGGCGATGGGCCGGGCGTTGCGCGGCATTGGAATGCACTGATTCGGCAGTTGGAAAGGACCGACCTCGACTACAAGAACTGAGCCTTTGGCAGTCAACCGGAAACATTGTGGGAGCGAGCTTGCTCGCGATAGCGGTGGACCAGCAATATCAATGTTGGCTGACACGACGCTATCGCGAGCAAGCTCGCTCCCACAGGGGATAGGTACTGACCGTGGATTTTGCCGTCAACTGGGTAAACATTGTGGGAGCGAGCTTGCTCGCGATGGCGTCAGGTCAGCCGGTATCGATGTTGGCTGGTCCATCGCTATCGCGAGCAGGCTCGCTCCCACCTATTCCGCGTGTCGCTTTCAAGCCACCTTTTCAGGAGCCTGGCGTTCGCGCTCGGCAATCAGTTGGCGGGTCAGCGGAATCAGCCGCTTGCCGTAATCGATGGCGTCTTCGAGCGGATCGAAGCCGCGGATCAGGAAGGTGGTGATGCCCAGGTCGTAGTAGTCGAGCAGCGCTTCTGCCACTTGTTCGGGGGTGCCCACCAAAGAGGTCGAGTTACCCTGTGCGCCCAGCAGGCCAGCGATGCCGGTCCACAGCCGCTTATCCAGGCGCGAGCCCTGGGCTGCGGCCGCCAGCAGGCGTCGCGAGCCTTCGTTCGGTGGATCCCGGCGCACGAATCCATTGCGTTCGGCCAATGTCCTCGCCTGTTGCAGGATGCGTTCGGCGCGTTCCCAGGCATGCGCCTCGGTGTCGGCCAGAATCGGTCGCAACGACAGGCTGAAGCGGATGCTGCGGCCATGCTTGGCGGCTTCGGCACGCACCTGGTTCACCACCTCGCGCACTTGCTCATAGGTTTCCCCCCACAGCGCATAGACATCCGCATGCTTGCCCGCCACCGCGATGGCGGCCGCCGACGAACCGCCGAAGTACAGTGGGATATGCGGCTGCTGCGGCGATTTCACATCCGAATGCGCGCCTTCGAACTGGTAATACTGGCCTTGATAATCGAAGGGCTTGTCCCGGGTCCATTCCTGGCGCAGCACGTCCAGGTATTCATCCGTGCGGGCGTAGCGCTCATCCTTTCCAATGTAGCTACCGTCGGCACGCAGCTCCCGATCATCGCCGCCCGTGATGATGTGCACGGCGGTGCGCCCGCCATTGAACACATCCAGCGTGGCGAACTGGCGAGCCGCCAGGGTTGGCGCAACGAACCCGGGTCGGTGAGCGATGAGGAACTTCAATTTTTTCGTCACGCTGGCAGCGTGGGAAGCGATCAGCGTGCTGTCCGGGCTGTTGGAATGAAACGCGACCAACGCCCGGTCGAAACCTGCTTCTTCGTGGGCCCGGGCCACTTTCTCCACATAATCGGGTTGCAGGGTTGGGCCGCTGCGAGGGTGGATCTCCGAGGCGTGGTGGCCGCCGATGAAACCGATAAATTCAACACTCATGGTGGATTCCTTTTCTTTGAACGGGTGTGATTTCACCTCCACCAGGCAAGGGGTCGGTTCGTGACGAACAAAGGTAGGCGTGCGTTGTTGGCCTGTGAAATGCCGATTTGTTCTATGTTAAGTATCAAATATATTAATTAAATATCTTAGAAATTATCAGGTATATGCATTTTAAGGTGAGCGGTTCGTGAGCCCGCCAACGACGCTGCCTGGGATGCAATATCATGCAAATAATTTATCTGAAAACGACAATATCTGATTTCTAATCATATTAGGTTATTCCCAAAAAGAATTTCACTGAGTTTTTTTATGCGAATAGCATGAAAGCGAAGCTGATGCATGGCGCCTCCGGCCATGTTCTTTATGAGGAAGGAAGCCTGATGAGCAACAAGACTTTCGAGACACAAGGCACCAGCAGCTCGTTATTCATCGACAAGACCGCAGGCCTCAGCGCAACGGCGCAGGGTGTATCTAGGCTGGCCCCAGACTGGTTGCGTCGTTGGCGCACGCCAGAAGCGCTGCTGCGCTTGATCAGCCCGATTGTGCTGCTGCTGTTGTGGGAACTGGCGTCGCGCTGGGGCCTGATCCCGCAGCGGGTCATTGCCGCGCCGTCGCAGATCGGCGGAACGCTTTGGGCCATGATCGTCTCGGGTGAGCTTGGCAAGCATCTGTTGGTCTCGCTGCAACGGGCGCTTGTAGGGTTGAGTATCGGCGTTACCATCGGTGTGATCGCGGCGCTGATCAGTGGCCTGACGAAACGCGGCGAGGTGGTCCTCGATTCGCCTATGCAGATGTTGCGCACCATCCCTTCGCTGGCCCTCGTGCCGCTGTTCATCCTCTGGTTCGGCATAGGCGAATTCACCAAGATCGCCCTGATTGTCATCGGCACCACCTTCCCGGTGTACCTGAACCTGTTTGCGGGCATTCGCAATATCGACCCCAAGCTGATCGAGGCGGCCAACACGTTGGGGCTGAGCCGTCGAGAGCTCATATGGCATGTGATTCTACCGGGCTCCTTACCCTCGTTTTTCGTCGGCCTGCGCTACTCCCTGGGCATTTCCTGGCTGGCCCTGGTATTCGTCGAGCAGATCAACACCACCGCCGGCATCGGCTACCTGGCCAGCGATGCGCGAGATTTCATGCGCACCGATGTCATCGTGATTTGCTTGCTCATCTACAGCGTCCTCGGTCTGTTGATCGACGGATTGATCCGCACGCTGGAGCGATTCGCCCTGGCCTGGCGCCCAACTTTTGTGAGGAACTGATATGTCGAGCATGGATCTGGTGAATGCATCCAAACCCACGGAATCCGTAGCGCCTGTGCAATTGCGCAACGTGGTGCGTCAATTCGGCCAGCAGCGGGTCATCGATGGCCTTGATCTGGACATCGCCCCGGGAGAGTTTGTCGCGCTGCTCGGCGCCAGTGGCTCGGGCAAGACCACCTTGCTGCGCAGCCTGGCAGGGCTTGACAGTATCGACAGTGGGCAACTGCGAGTGCCCAAGGCACGGGCAGCGGTGTTCCAGGAGCCCCGGCTGATGCCCTGGAAGCGCGCTTGGAAGAACGTGATCCTCGGCCTGCGCGTGCCCAACGCCAAGACCCGCGCGGTGGAGGCATTGACCGAGGTGGGCTTGGCCCATCGGCTGGAAGCCTACCCGGCGACGCTGTCTGGCGGCGAAGCCCAGCGGGTGGCGTTGGCCCGCGGTCTGGTGCGCGAGCCCAAGCTGTTGCTGCTGGATGAACCGTTCGCCGCACTCGATGCGTTGACCCGGATCCGCATGCATCGGCTGATCATCGATTTATGGCGCAAACACACACCCGCCGTGCTGCTGGTGACCCACGATGTGGACGAAGCGATCCTGCTGGCCGATCGGGTCATCGTGTTGGCCAACGGCAAGATCGCCGAACAATTGACGATAGATCTACCCAGGGCGCGGGACACCGGTCAGCAAGGTTTCCAGCAAATCCGTGCGCGTCTGCTGAAGTTGCTGGGTGTTGAAACGCTGGAAGCTGTGGCCCAGGCAAACGGCGCTGCGCTTCAGGCTACCAATGGCAGCGTCCGGCGGTTTGCCCATGGATAATCTGTCGACAAAGGCGTCCGCCATGCCCAGGTACACCTGGAAAAACACGGCTGCACTGTTGACCGGCGCCGCGTTGCTGCTGGCGGGCTGTGGCGAGAGCAGCGACACAAAATCAACTTCCGCCAAGGCTCCCGACTTGTCCAGCGTGACGCTGGTACTGGGCGATCAGGCCAAGGGGCTGCGCACGGTGGTGGAAGCATCGAACGCCTTGGAAGGTATCGAGTACAAGGTGCAATGGGCGAACTTCCAGGGTGCAGCGCCGTTGTTCGAAGCTTTGCGGGCCGGTGCTGTCGACCTGGCGCCGGCGGGTGATACGCCGGTGCTTGCGGCGGCAACGGGAGGCACGCCACTTCGGATTGTTGCGGCGCGGCGCGGTCAAGCGCGAGGGATCGCGATTCTGGTCCCGCCGGACTCAACGATTCGCAGCGTCGCCGATCTGAAAGGCCGCAACGTCGTGGTCTCGTCGGCCCGAGGCAGCATTTCCCAATACCTGCTGATTCGTGCACTGGCCAATGCCGGCGTCGATGAGAACGACGTGAAGGTGGGGTTTGTCCTGCCGACCGATGCCTTGCCAGCGTTCAACGCCGGAAAAATCGAAGCCTGGGCGACGTTTGGTGTGTACCAGGCGTTCGCCGAGCAGAAGGGCGCACGGGTGTTGCTCAGCGGGGGGGCATCAATTCGGGGCTGACGTTCATCACTGCGTCCGATGAGGTCTTGAACGATCCGCTCAAGCGCAAGGCGTTGAGCGATGTCCTCGGGCGGTTTGCCAAGGCTTTCGAATGGGCGCAGGACAATCGCGACGAGTACGCCCGGGTCTTCGCCAAGGTCAACGACATTCCCCTTGAGGTCTCGCAGACGCTGCGCGGTTGGGGCGACGAATCCCTGGTCCCGATTGAAGCGAGAGACGTCCAGGCCCTGCAGCAAGTCGATGACTTGTTCGTGGAAAAGAAGATTTTCCCCCATCGAGTCGACGTCAAGGCGCTGACGGATGAGCAGGTGTTTTCCCCGACGCCCTTGGTGTTGACGCAATCGGAATCGGCGCGTTAGCCCAGGTTCTGGCGCGCTCGAGTTGGACATTTACAGGAGTCGATCAATGGGCAATGTTCAGAGCGCCACCCGTGCCCTGGGAATATTCCGACGACCGCCACCAGGTGGCGAGTTGCTGGATCTTGGCCGGGTGTTCCGTGAGCCCTTGGGGTTGTCGCGGTTGCACACCACGCCCAAGCGCATTCTGAGTCGTCGCGAAGGACTCTTGCTGGGGGCTTTCGTTCTGGTGCTGCACGGCGCGGTGATTGTCTGGGTCAACCAGGCGCCCGCGCCGGTATTGCCCGTGGTGCCGCCGGAGATCCCGCCGATGACCATCGAGTTTTCCCAACCCGCGCCGCCGGTGGTGGAGCCTCCGCCGCCGGCGCCGATTGTGCAGCCAGTGGTCGAGCCACCGCCGCCGGTCGAGGAGGAGCTGGCCGTCAAACCTGCGCCGCCCAAACCGATTCCCAAACCCAAGCCGGTGGTCAAGCCGGTGCCAAAACCGGTGGCCAAGCCTGTTGAGCAGCCACCGGCACCTCCCGCGCCGCCGCAACCGGTTGCAGCCCCGCCTGCTCCGCCCGCGCCGAAACCGGTGACGCCGCCGTCGGCCAGTGCCGGTTACCTGAAGAACCCCGCGCCGGAATATCCATCGCTGGCGATGCGTCGTGGTTGGGAAGGCACCGTGTTGTTGCGGGTGCATGTCCTGGTCAGCGGCAAGCCCGGTGAGATCCAACTGCAAAAAAGCAGTGGCCGCGATCAGCTCGACGACGCTGCGCTGGCGGCGGTCAAGCGCTGGAGCTTCGTTCCGGCCAAGCAGGGTGACGTCGCCGTGGACGGGTGGGTCAGCGTGCCCATCGACTTCAAAATCAAGTAACTCAACGTATCCGAAAGACCGCGGGCCACCTGACAAAAGGCGCATCGCTACAACCGACTCAGCGCCTTGTTGGAGAGCCTGACCATGAATCTGATTGCATCGCCTTTTGAATCCATCGAACACGCCGTCATCTGGCTGTTGATCCTTTTTTCCGTCGCCACTTGGGGCCTGGCCTTGCTCAAGGGCGTGCAGTTCATTCGTCTCAAGACCCAGGACCGCAAATTCCACAAACGCTTCTGGGCCGCCTCCAGCCTCGACTCCGCCGCCGAACTGGCCCAAAGCCAACCGGGTGCTGCTGCCCGAGTGGCACTGGCCGGCTACGCCGCGATCCAGGTGCCAGAAGGCCAGCAAGCCACCGATTTGAGCCAGTCGATCAACCACCAGGACCGCCTGGAGCGCGCCTTGCGCCAGCAGATCGTGCGGGAACGCCGTTCGTTGGAAAGCGGCCTGGCCATCCTGGCGAGCATTGGCAGCACGTCGCCCTTTATCGGTTTGTTCGGCACCGTCTGGGGCATCATGTCGGCCTTGAAAGGGATCAGTGCGGCGGGCTCGGCCAGCCTGGAAACCGTGGCCGGGCCGATCGGGGCTGCCCTGGCCGCCACGGGCGTCGGTATCGCCGTCGCGGTGCCGGCGGTGCTGGTCTACAACTATTTCCTGCGCCGCCTGAAGCTGACCGCCGCAGACTTGGATGATTTCGCCCATGACTTCTACAGCCTGGCGCAAAAAAATGCCTTTCGCGTGTTGTTGCACCCGGTGTTGAACAAGCCTGGCGCGACCGTCGCCGGGCAACACGTCAAGGAGGCGTCCTGACATGGCCTTCTCCACACAAGACAGTGATGAAGTGCTCAGTGAAATCAACGTCACGCCGTTAGTGGACGTGATGCTGGTGCTGCTGGTGGTGTTCATCGTCACCGCGCCGCTACTGACAAACGCCATCCCCATCAACTTGCCCAAAACCGAGTCGGTGGCGCCCGTGGAGCAGAAAGACCCGCTGGTGGTGAGCATCGATGACAAGGGCAAGGTGTTCATCAACAAGGACGAAATTCAGGCGGATTTGCTCGAGTCGAACCTGCAAGCAGCCAAGGCGAAGAACCCGGATGTCCGCGTACAGCTGCAGGCGGACAACGGGGTGAACTATGGTGAGGTGGCTCGGGCGATGGCGTCTATTGAGCGGGCGGGGATCAGTAAGTTGTCGGTGATAACGGCGAAGTAGAATCGAGCGTGACGCACATTCTCAGGTTGTCTTGAAAACCCCACTGAGAATAAAGGCATAACGTTCCGGCCGGATGTAAAACGTCGTGCGGTCGCAACAGCGGCCATCGGCGAAATAGGACGTGCGCTCCATCACCAAAAGCGCGGCACCACGTTTGACGTGCAGTGCATTCGCCAGGCCTTTGTCGGCCTCCTGGGCGCGGATCGCCAAGTCGGCGCGGATCACCGCGAGGCCGGTGATTGACTCAAGGATGGAATAGATCGGTTGGTGTTCGACTTCACTCCAGGCCACGTCGGCCAATACCGCAGGGAGGTGGCTGCGTCCCAGGGCGATGGGTTCGTCATCGACGAAATGCAGTCGCTCCAGCAGCAGGCAATCGTCTGCTGCTTCAAACAAACCATGCATGGCTTCTGGAACGGGTTGCAGGGCATGGCTAAGCACTCGCATGCTCGGTTGCAGTCCCTGCAGCAATAGCGCTTCATGAAAGCTGCGCAACGCATCCAGGCCGTGGCGTACCTGCTTGGCGGCGACGAAGGTGCCTTTGCCTTGCTTGCGTTCCACCACTCCGTCGTCGCTGAGCTTGCCCACCGCCAGGCGCACCGTGACGCGGCTCACCCCGAACCGCTCGCCCAACTGTGCCTCGGACGGTAGCTTGCCGCTGGGTTCGTAGTCGCCGCGCTGGATTTCCTCCAGCAGTTGATGGGCGATCTGTTCGTAGAGCGAGGTGCTGCTGTCGCGAAAAATGGAGGTGGACACTGTCAGCTTCCATGGCCTTGAGTGGGGCTGCGCGCCTTCACTTCTAAGGTTATAAAAATAGGTTATTGGGACGACTTGTATTAATACGTATTATGTCAGGCATTGCCATTGTAAACGACCTGACGACACTTGCCATGCCCAAGACTTCTCCTCATACCCAGCCGCAAGCCGATGCCCTGACGGTCGATGACGTCAGCTTCCGCTATCCCAATGGGCACCGCGTGTTTTCCTCATTTAGCCTGAACGCCAGGCCCGGCGAGTTCATCGCGATCCTTGGACCATCCGGCTGCGGGAAAACCACCTTGCTGAACCTGTTGTCAGGTTTCGTGCAACCGCAAAGTGGCCGCATCACCATCAACCAGACAGCGGTGCGCCCGGAGCGTTCGGAGTTGGGTTACGTGTTCCAGGCACCGCAATTGTTTCCCTGGCTGAGCGCGTTGGAAAACGTCCGCTTCGGTCTGCGGATGAGCGCCCGGATCGACGAATCGCAGCAGCGCGCACAGGCCTTGCAGTACCTGCGCCTGGTCGGCCTGGAGAATGCGGCGCATCGGTTGCCGCACCAGCTTTCCGGTGGCATGCAGCAGCGTGTCTCCCTGGCCAGGACTCTGGCACTGGAGCCCAGCGTATTGCTGATGGACGAGCCGTTCGCCGCGCTCGATGCCATCAGCCGCAACAGCATGAACGAAGAGACCTTGCGCATCTGGGCCGAACTGGGCCAGACGGTTTTGTTCATCACCCACGACATCGACGAAGCGGTGTTCCTGGCCGATCGGGTCATCGTACTGAACATTGCCCCAGGAGGGATTCACAGCGAACTGGAGATCCAGCTGCCGCGCCCCCGAACCAACCTGAAGACCCGCCGCCTGCCGGCGTTCCTCGATTACCGCAATGAGCTGATGACGCGTATCGCCCAGGTGATGGACGCGGGCGACGCCACCGTTTACCCCACCCCTCGACTTGAGCTGACAGCATGATCAAACGTTCGCTGCTTGCCCTGACCTTGTCTGCCGCCACGTTGGCGGGTAGCGCATTCGCCGTGGCGGGCGAGGAGAAACCCTTGCGCGTGGGCTATGTCTTCGCCATGGCCAACGCCCCGGCGCTGATCGCGGACAAGCAGGGTTACTACCGCGAGGAAGGCTTGAAGGTCGACCTCAGGGCGCTGGGCGACGGCCCGGTGATCCAGCAGGCGCTGGCCGCCGGAGAGCTGGACGTGGCCTATGTCGGCACGCCGCCGGTGTACCAGTGGTTTTCCCGTGGGCTGCAAAGCCGGATCCTGGCGAAGGTCAATTACGGCCAGGCTGCGGTGATTGTCGACGCCAAGAGTCCGATTACCCAACTGGAAGCCCTCAAAGGGAAAAAACTCGCCGGGGTCAAGAAGGGCAGTGGCATGGATGTGCTGCTGCGCGGTTACGTCCTGAAGGAAAAGGCCGGGCTCGATCCCGACAGGGACCTGGACATCATCGACATGCCGCCGGGCAACATGAACGCCGCCCTTGAGCGCGGCATCGTCGACGCAGCCTTCTCCTGGGAGCCTTTTGTCAGCCAGTCGGTATTGCGCGGTTCGAGCCGGATCCTGCTGGACGTCAACCAGGCGCTGCCCCAATACCCGTGGTACGTGGTGATCGCCTTGCCGAAAACCTTGCAAGAGCGCCCGGATGACGTGGTGAAGCTGCTACGCGCCCATCGCAAGGCCATCGCCTTCCTCAATGAGCACCCCGCCGAATCAAACCGGCTCATCGCCGAGGCTTTCAAGCTCGAAGCGGTGCAGGGGGCTGACGGCAAGACCATCGCACCTGAGGCCATTGTCGCCCAGGCCCGGACCCGGCTGGGCTGGTCGGCCGACTTGCAGGCGTCGGACCTTCAGTTCATCCAGCGCCTGATGGATTACTCCCACGACCTGGGCTTTATCGATACCACGCTCAAGACCGAACAGATCGTGGATACCTCCTACCTGGAAAAATCCGCGCACTGAGTCCGTCATGTCCTTGCCAAAACCGAATTGGGGATGGGCGTCGCTGCCCTTCCTGTTGCTGATCTGGATCGCCCTGGCGAGCCGCTTTCCCACCTACATCCTGCCGCAGCCCTGGGACGTTGCCCGTGAGGCGCTGCGCTGGCTGGGTGACCGTTCGCTATGGCAGCACCTGCAGGCCAGCGTGCTGGAGGAACTGGGTGGTTTTTGCGCCGCGGTGATCGTTGCGCTCCTGCTGGGCACGGCCGCGGGCCTGTCCGCGCGTTTTCGCGATTTCATCTCGCCGCTCAACAGCCTGTTCATGGCCATCCCGCCGATTGCCTGGGCGCCGCTGATCATGATCATTTTCGGCCTGGGTTATGTCTCCATCGTGCTGGTGATTTTCATTGCTGCGGTGTTTCCCATGGCGGTGACGATCCAGGAGGGCGTGCAGAGTATCCGCGGCGGTGAAGTCCGCGCGGCACGCACCTTGGGCGCCAGCCCCTGGCAGCTGTTGGCCCATGTCTATCTGCCGGCCTCGTTGCCGTTCGTGACGGCAGCCTTGCGTATCGGCTTCAGCCAGGGTTGGCGGGCGCTGGTTGCGGCGGAAATGATCGGGGCATCCCAGGGCATCGGCTGGATGGTCGCCACGGGCGGGCAGATTGGCAACAGCAGCCAGGTGCTGCTGGGCATCGTCGTGATCGGCCTGATTGCCTGGCTCATGGAAAGCTTCGTGTTCCGGCGCATCGAACGTCATTACCAGAAATGGCGGGTGCAATAAGCGCCATCCGTTGCTTTCGCTTCCCCTTAACCTTTCAGTGGACCACTGCACGAGGTGTCATGTGAGTAACGTTTTCGATCCCCGCGAAGCCGGGCACTACATTGCCCCGCAAGGCCTGTACGAGCGCAACAAGAAACGTCCGTTCCTGGGCAGCATTCACTGCGACCGCGATACGCTGGTCGCCGGGCAGTGGGATGAAATCACCCTGGTTTACGAGGTCGGTGGCAGTGGCCTGGCCGACGGTGCGTGGCTTAAGCTGGCCTTCAAGTTCTATTCCGACTGGGCCTTGTTCCAGACCTCGAACCCGGCCGGTCCCAATTACGTCAGCGCCGAATACCAGGCCGGTGAGTTGGTCCCCGGACAGAGCCAGGCCACGGTGCAGCATTTGAAGGTGCGCTTCGACCAGAAGGGTCACGAACGGCCATTCCAGAAAGCGATCATCATCGACATCATCGACGGTTACCTGAACCCGGGCGATAAGGTCATCATTCGCCTGGGCGACCGACGCCAGGGCGGGGCGGGGACGCGGGTGCAGAGTTTCGTCGAGAAGGACTTCCGTTTCCGTTTGTTCATCGACCCGTTGGGCAGCTCGAAATTTGCCGAGGTGCCGGGCGATCCCCTGTTGGACATCGTGCCGGGGCCGGCGCAGCGCGTGCAGGTGATCGTGCCGCGACTGGTCAGTGCCGGTGAGGCGTTCGATGTGTTGTTGCGGGTGGACGATGCCTGGGGCAACACCTGCCGAAACTTGCCGCTGGAGGGGGTCTTGACCTTGGTTGACCCAGAGGGCGGCGAGCGTCAACAGTCGTTCACGCTGGCGCGCGAAGGTTGGGCGATAGCCCGGCTCGAGGGGCTTGATCTTGGCGCGGTGGGCGAGTGGCGTTTGTCCGCCGAGGTGCAAGCACCTTTTATCGATGGAGCCCAGGCCTTCGTCACCGTTGACCCGGCCGGCACGGCGTTGCGCCCGCTCTACGCCGACCTGCATGTGCACTCCGATGACACGGTGGGCACCAACGACACCCTGTACAACCTCAGCTACGGCCGCGATGTCGCCGGGCTCGACGTCCTCGGCTACACCGCCAACGACTTCAACATCACCGAGCAGCGCTGGGACCAGGCGGTCAAGCTGATCCATGAACTCAATGAGCCAGGCCGATTCGTGTGTTATCCCGGCACCGAATGGTGCGGTAATTCCTGTGCGGGCGGCGACCGCAACGTCGTCTTCTTGCATGACCGCAAGCCCGAGTTCCCTTTCGACAATCAAGGGAGGCTGGTGCGCTCCTTCGAATGGAACGAGTTCACCGCCGGCACCATCAAGCCCGGCGCCTGGCCGGTGGACGAGTTGTACGCGGCCTATGCCAAGGACCCCGAAGGCCATCTGATGATGCCCCACGTTGGCGGACGCCGTTGCAACCTGGACTGGCATCACCCGGAGCTCGAGCGGCTGATCGAGGTCGGCTCGGCCTGGGGCCAGTTCCATTGGGTCTACGCCGAGGCGTTGCAGCGTGGCTATCGGGTCGGCGCCGCCGCGAACAGCGATGAGCACCAGGGCCGCTGCGGGGGCGGCGTTCCGGCCACGGCGGTGTTCGGCTCCCGTGGCGGGCTGACCGGCGTGGTCGCCGAGGCGTTCGACCGCGCCAGTGTCGGCAAGGCCTTGCGCGCTCGCCGTACCTTCGCCACGACCGGGGAGCGTTCTTTCGCCAGCCTGCGCCAGGGCAAGCATTTCATGGGTGAAGTCTTCACTGCCGATTCGAGCGCCACGCTGGATTATCGACTGTTGGGGGAGGAGGGTTGGGAGCAGGTCGATCTGTTCGATGGGGACAAGCTGATCTGGTCACGCAACCTGCATCGAGAACTGGGCTACAGCGCACAACGCATTCGCTTGCGCCTGGGAGGGGCACGCATCAAGGATCGCTATCGCGGCGCCTACTGGGCCGGCGAGATCCGCATCACCGGCGCGGTCATCAATGGCTTTCGCGCCTTGGGCCTCGATCATCCCGAGCAGACCGTATGGCGCAAGGATGCGACGGTCCTGGCGTTTCGCACCGACACCAATGGCGATACCGACAGCATCGAAATCGACCTGTCGCAACTGACCGGCGCTACGCTGCAAATCCACAGCCGCATCGACAATTACGTCAAGGTGGGCGACCCGTCTGAGCCGCAACCTTATGTGCACGCGCCGACGGTGCTGATGGAGTTGTCCGGCGATGAACTGCTGGCGCAATCGGAAGTGGTCGAAGCGTTGCCTGGCGCGGAGTTGAAGATGTCCCTGGAACGGATGACCGCTGCACCGTTGCCCCGTGAGTTGCAAGGCAAGATCGAACTGGCCGGGCTGGGACTCGAACCTGGGCGTGAACATCCATTGTTCATCTGCGCTCGCCAGCGCGACCAGTCACGGGTCTGGACGTCTGCGTTGTTTCTCAAGGTGTAGTTGCCAGCACATGCGCAACTGGATTGGAGTGGTTTTTTCACACGGCCCGGGCCGAAAGCGGACATGTCGAGATGGGGGACGGTAGCCGGGTTCGCCCCCACCTTGCCTTTCTGCGCCTTTGGCGAGCCCTGATTAGCACGAAAAGGCATTGAGGCTGAGGTCAACCGCCATTGGTAGTCAGCGCAGGGATTGCCTTGGCGAGATTGGCTGTCAGTTCGGCCTGGGTCTGCCGCTCTTGCCGCCACGCTGGTTGACCGGGCGCATTACGCCAGGACTCGCTCAGAGGGCTGTGGTCAACGGCGTCGAAACCAAACTGATCATATAGCTGCGCCACCCACTCCACAGCCTCTGGAAAATCACTGGATAGCGCTAGGGCAAGACGCTCCGGTGAACCCTTGGCGCGATTCCAGCGCGTTATGCGAGCAGCCTGAATATGCGTGAAAGCCTTGACCACCCTGGAGGCTGGAAGCTGTTCCTGACGCAGCTCGTGAGCCGTCTTCTCGCCCGAATCGATCATCGGATAGTGGCCGTCGCGCCAGATCATGTAGTTATTGGTGTCGATTACGACTTTGCCGGCAAGCTCTGTCGCGGGCATATCGTTTTCCAATTTCAGCGGTACCGCAATGACGATCAAGTCGCCTTGGGCGGCTGCTTCGCGGGCCGTAGCGGCGCGCGCGAAGGGGCCCAGTTCGTCGACCAGGCCCTTGAGCGTTTCGGGGCCACGAGAGTTGGAGATGACAACGCGGTAGCCGCTCGCGATGGCGGCGCGTGCAATCTGGCTGCCGACTTCGCCGGCGCCGATGATGCCAATGGTAGTCATATACTCAATCCACATGTGAAGACAGCGGCGAAAGAGAACCGCTGTCCTGCAGGGTTATCTGGAGCTCCAGGATGGGTTCGAGTTAGATGCTTAATCCGCCCGCTACATCGTGTACGCCGCCAGTCATGTAACCGCCGTTGGGCCCCGCAAGGAAGCCGATAAGGGCTGACACCTCTTCCAGCGTAGCGATGCGGCGGATCGGGTGCAGGTCGAGCAGTGCGTCGGGCGCTCCGTCATCGCCTAGCACTTGCGAAGCCATGTCGGTGGGCATGACGCCGGGTTGGACGACGTTCACCGTGATATTGCGACTGCCCAGGTCGCGCGCCAGGCCTTTGGCATAGCCAATGAGGGCAGCTTTGGAACCTGCATAATCAGCTGCTCCTTGAAAGGGGACATGGGTACCCAACAACGAGCCGATGAAGACGATACGACCGCCATTCGACAGAACAGGCGCTGCGGCGCGCGTAACGCTCACCGGCCCCATGACGTTGGTCTGCCATTGCCGGTCGAGGTTTTCAACATCCAGATTGGGATCGTCAACCGTCTGGCCCTGCACGGCGATAGCTGCGTTGTTGACGAGAATGTTGAGCTTGCCGAAGTAGGCGACCACCTCGTCGATCAGCGGCTTCGCAGCGGACATATCAGCTTGGTCACTCTTGATTGCCAGAGCACGAACGCCCTTGGCCTTTAACTTCGCGACGACGGCCTCCGCTTTTTCGGCCGATGCCACGTAACTGATCGCAACGTCCGCACCCTGGTCGGCAAGGGCTTGCGCTGTGACGGCGCCAAGGCCGCGAGACCCACCCGTTACCAGTGCAACCTGACCCAACAATGGCTTTTGCATTTGAAACCTCGTGATATGAAGGGGGAAAATTGCGTAATGGCCATTACCGTAACGGACGTTATTATCTTGGACTTGGTGCGTCAAGATATTTAATATCGGTCGTTATGAAATAACAGGAGACTACGTAATGGGACGCCGTCGGGAGTTCGACGTAAATCAGGCGCTGGACGCGGCGCTTGCCGTGTTTTGGCGCAAGGGCTATGAAGGCGCGTCATATACCGATTTGACGCAGGCGACAGGGGTCGAGCGTCCAGCCCTTTATTCGGCTTTCGGCAACAAGGAAACGCTCTTCTTGCGGGCGCTCGAGCGTTACTACGATCATCACCTCTCGTTCTTTCCTGCTGCGCTGGAGCTGCCAACGTCGCGCCAGGTGGCGCTGCACATTCTGCGTAGCGCCGTCGAGTTGAATACCCGTTATCCAGAACACACTGGATGCCTGGGAATCCACGGGGCACTTGCCGGATCAGATGATGCGGAGCCGATTCGGCAAGCGCTTATAGACGCTCGCGCCGCTGGCGAGGCTGCGCTACGGGAACGCCTTGAACGTGCACAACGGGAGGGGGATTTGCCCGCAACTGCCAATTGTTCGGTACTCGCCGCTTACGTATGCGCCGTGCTTCATGGCATGGCGGTGCAGGCCAAGGCAGGTTTTGACCGGGGAATGCTGGAGATGGTGGTCGATCAGGCGATGTCGAGTTGGCCCTCGGATCAGTAGGGCGATATGAGCCAGAGGTGGTGATTCGCTGAGCAACTCTTCAGCGAGGTGCTCAAGCTCGGCATTGCTGCCCACTGCGAGGATGATCGCACAGCACTTCGTCCCAGGTTGCAGAGAGGCGTCAGTGGGTGCAGGTCCCGGTGACGGCCTTGCCGGCGAATCTTTCCTTGATCCACGCCGTCACGTCGGCGAGCGAGGTTTGCAGCATCCCCACACGGTCGCCTGGGTAGGAGCCCGTTCGAGGCCCGGACATCATTCGGTTTTCGTTAAATCTTCCGGCCCATCTCAATCACGGTCGCCCCTGCGCATTATCAATACTGTCACCTCGTAAACAAGGACGGTTTTTTCGACGTTCGTAGTGACATCGACTTTAAACACGACCCAGCCTCGTTCACGATTTGACGCGTGGATAAATGACCGAACGACTTGGACGGATAGCTTGAGCGTGTCTCCAGCCACCACTGGAGCCACCATCCTGAAACCATCAATCTTGCCACCCGCCACCACATTGGTTTGGAGCAGCAAGGCATCGCACATCAACCGCTGCGAGATACCGAAGGTTTGCACCCCGCTGGCACAATGCACCCCAAGCGGACTCGAACGGGCAAGGTCAGGATCCAGATGAATATCGAGAGGATCGTACTCTGCAGCAAAGGCAATGATCGCTTGCGTTGTAATAGGCGCAGATTGCTTGGCCCTCCAACGGCTACCTAGCGTGAAGTCTTCCCAGTACAGCTCTTTCTCTGTCACGGTAACTCCTGGATTCTGTCGCGTCAGACTCAACGTCACCGAAGATTGTTGAATTGATAGTGTCGGTGGTCAGTGGCCTCGACAATGCTCAAGCACCTCAGCGTGGTTGAGTGTTTTGGACATCCATCGAGGCCAGGCATCAGAAGGCTGGGAGGAGGGCCATATGCGCTTGTCGATGACAAAAAATGGGTCGGGTTGACAGGTCATGCCGGGAAATCGGAACTTAGGCAGAGAGCCAGGCTCGCCAGGTTGCCCCAGGCGGGACCTGCCGAAAAGATTCGAAGGTCAGCAGTCAACCACCGGCAGAGAGGAATAAGCGTGCTCATCCAGGACAAGGGAACGACTTCAATTGGATTGGTGCATGAGGCCCTCGAGGGCGCATTGCGGCGCCAGCTGGACACCTCCGTCGCACTGCAGCAAGCACGCATTGACCCGGTACTTCTCACTTCCCCCCAAGCCAGGGTTTCGGCTGCGGCATTTTCTCGCTTGTGGGTCGCGCTCTCGGATCTGCTCGACGACGAGTTTTTCGCAATCGATAGCCATCCCATGCGACGGGGCAGCTTTCGATTGATGTGCCAATCCTCGATTGACTGCGAGTCGTTAGAGCAAGCGCTGCGACGGATCCTTAAATTCCTGCGTCTCGTATTGGACGATATCCACGGTGAGCTGAGTTTTGATGGCGACTGCGCCGTTGTCGTTATCCATGACAAAGGCATTGAGCGCCGTCTCTTCAGCTATGGAACATGGCTGATCCTGGTCCATGGACTGCTCTGCTGGCTGGGTAACAGACGCATTCCCATAAAAGAGCTCTGCTTCAGGCCGAATCGACCGCTCGACGATAGCGACTATCGGATGCGCTTTTGTGAAGACATTCAGTTTGGTGCGCCAGTGACGATGATTCGTTTCGAGCGCAGTTTTTTAAGCCTCAAGGTCGCGCAAAACAAAGCCAGCCTATCGACATTCTTGAAAGAGTCGCCTGCCAGTCTGCTGGTGAAATATCGTAACGAGGACAGCATCAGCGCCCAGATCCGCCTCAGATTGAGAGGCCTCGATCCGGAGGAATGGCCAGAGTTGGACAAGATGGCGAACACGCTGTGCATGTCTTATTCGACGCTCCAGCGAAGGCTCCAGGCCGAGGGGGTCAGTTATCAGCGTTTGAAAGACAATCTGCGCCGTGACATGGCGATCAATCTGCTGTGCCAACCGAATATGACCGTGACCGAAGTCGCTGCCCTCACGGGTTTCCAGGAAAGCAGTGCGTTTCATCGAGCATTCAAAAAGTGGACGGGGGTGAGTCCCGGCGCTTACCGCCGCTCCAATGCTGACGAATCGGGCGATATTTAAAAGCCTTTCTTGCGGTTATACAAAAGCGCTGCTTCCCCACCAGATTGCCTGCTGTGATCTGCCACTCGCTTCATCCCCCCAAACCTCAATGGACCAGGATCATCCCGATCGTGGCTGGCAAGCCATGGGTGTCCAAAACGGTCACGCACAACGATGTCGTCGGGCATAGGCCGCCGCAAAGGCAACTCCTACGATGCGCTGCAGGTAGCCCTGGCATCGCCTATCGAGCGAGCCAGCAAAATCTTCGCACTTCACAAACAAAAACAAGATCGAAGGAGACGCGATATGCAGCCGGTAAACGTCTATACGCTCGCGGTTGAATCGAAGTTCAACCGCTTCCATGGGCTCATCCTGTTCTGGTGTGTGCTCATCCTGATCATCGATGGCTATGACCTCGCCGTCGTCGGTGCAGCCCTCCCGGCGATCATGAAGGACATGAACATCGATCCAACCAGCGCCGGCGTCATGGCAGGCTCTGCGCTCTTCGGAACGATGCTGGGCGCAATTTTTCTTGGCACGCTGGCCGATCGTATCGGGCGGCCCAGGATGATCGCCATCTGCGTGGCCTTGTTCAGTGTTTTCACGGCGGCGGCAGGCCTCACCAGTGACCCGATCAGCTTCAGCGTTGCTCGCTTCATCGCCGGCCTTGGCATCGGTGGTGTACTGCCCATCTGCACCGCTCAGATGGGTGAATTTTCGCCACTCAAACTGCGTACCCGCCTGGTCACCCTGGTTTTCGCCGGGTACTCCGTGGGCGGAATTCTGGTTGCCCTGACGGGTAAGCAACTCATCGAGAGTCACGGATGGCAGTGGGTGTTCTATGTGGCGTTGCTGCCCGTGCTGCTGATCCCCCTGATCCTCAAGACCATGCCTGAGTCCATCGGCTACCTGCTCAAGACCGGACGTCAGGACGAACTACGGTCGATCGCTCGTAAACTGGACCCTGCTCTCGTTATCGACGAAAACACGCCGATGACCGGGAACGCCACCGTCCTGGATAAGCAGGAAGCACCGGTTCGTAACTTGTTCAGGGAGGGGCGGGGTTTCAGCACTTTGATGATTTGGGCTGCGTTCGTGACGGGCTTGTTCATGGTCTACGCCCTCAATTCCTGGCTAACCAAGCTGATGGCGATGGCGGGGTTCAGCCTGGGTTCTGCGTTGAACTTCGTGATTGTTTTCAACGTGGGAGCCATTGCCGGTGCAATAGGCGGAGGGTGGTTGAGCGACAAGCTGAACATCAAGCACGTATTGGTCTGCTTCTACATCGTCGGTGCGATTGCGCTCACCCTGTTGGGTTATACGCGTTCAACCTCGTTGCTGTTTCCAGTGGTGTTCATCGTCGGCGCATCGACCCTGGGAACTCAATTGCTGGCGTATGCGTACGCCGGAGATTTCTACCCGTCGTCGATTCGTTCAACCGGCGTGGGTTTCGCGTCTGGTGTGGGACGAATAGGCGCAATCGTCGCCCCTGTCCTGATTGGCTGGCTGGTGTCGTTGAACCTTGCACTCGAGAAAAACTTCATGGCCATCAGCCTGGCGGGCCTCATTGGCGCTGTCGCCGTGACCCTGATCAATCAGTCACGTGCCGACTCTACTCAAGTCAGAAAATCCCCGGCCCTGTCGAACTGATGGATGCACCCGCCTGTAGCTGAATCCGTGGAATTGAACGCATGAAAATGAATCGCTTGTCCAAACCGCCCATACCGCCTGATCTGCTTGGTCAAACGGTTGATTGGGCGATCGCTTCGCGGCGCAGTATTCGGGCTTTCTTGCCCACTCCCGTACCGCGCGAAGACATTGAAGCGATCCTTGATATCGCTCGGTTCTGCGCGACGGGGGTGAACATGCAGCCTTGGCGCGTGCATGTCGTCACCGGAGAAGCAAAGGCTCGTCTTTCATGCGCCATCGCGGAAATTGACAACGATCCATCACTGAGCGACGACCTTGAAGATGCCTATGACTATTACCCGCGCGAGTGGACTTCACCCTATGTGGATCGCAGAAGGCAAGTCGGGTGGGAACTCTATGGGCTGCTGGGCATTGCAAAGGGAGACAAGCAGCGGATGCATGCGCAACACGGCCGCAATTACCAGTTCTTCGATGCCCCCGTCGGCCTGATCTTCACCATGGATCGAGTGTTGAAGGAGGGCAGCCTTCTTGACTACGGAATGTTTCTACAGGCCGTGATGGTGGCGGCGCGTGGAAGGCATTTGCACACCTGTCCACAAGCCGCTTTTTTGAAATATCACCAAGTCATTTCGCAGGCCCTTGCGATCCCCTCGGACCAAATGCTGGTTTGCGGAATGAGCCTCGGATACGCCGACGAGAGCAGCATCGAGAACACCTTGGTCACTGATCGGGAGCCGGTGAGCGCGTTCTGCACTTTTCATCACAATAATAAGGAAACAACATCATGACCCCTGGTGCTTATGAGAGTGGACTCGATCGCTGCAAGGCCAACTACCTGCCCTTGACGCCACTTGGTTTTCTGGATCGGGCTGCCCTCGTGCACCCGGATCGGATAGCGGTGGTGCATGGCGAACTGCAACGAACCTGGCGTGAAACCCGCGAACGCTGCTATCGACTAGCCTCGGCACTTTGCGAAAAAGGCCTGGGAGCAGGGGACACCGTTTCAATTCTGTCTCCTAATACGCCTGCCATGCTCGAAGCGCATTTCGGGGTCCCCCTCAGCGGCGCGGTACTCAATGCGGTCAATTACCGGCTGGATGCCCAAGGTGTGGCATTCATACTGCGTCATGGCGAATGCAAGTTGCTCCTGGTGGATCGAGAGTTTGCTGCGCTGGCGGATGCCGCACTCGCGCTCCTCGAACATCGGCCGATGGTGATTGATATCAATGATCACCTGGCGCCACTTTGCGCGAATGTCGGGGATATTGACTACGAAACCTTCATCCGCAGCGGCAGCCCTGATTTCGAAGGTGTATGGCCGGATGACGAATGGCAGCCGATCGCACTCAACTACACCTCCGGTACAACCGGTGATCCCAAGGGCGTGGTCGCGAGCCATCGTGGCACCTACCTGATGAGTCTGCTGCAGATGACCAACTGGCCGCTCACGCGAGCGCCTCGTTACCTGTGGACATTGCCGATGTTCCACGCCAACGGATGGTGTTTTACCTGGGCGATCACGGCGGCAGCCGGCACGCACGTCTGCCTGAGAAAAGTGTGCGCAGAGACGGTGTTTGATGCGATCGATAACCAGGGTATCGATCACTTCTGTGCGGCGCCGATTGTCATGGCCATGATTGCCAACGCCGAAGATCGTCCCGCGCTCAAGACGCCGGTTCGAGTGCTGACCGCCGGTTCCCCACCTCCGGCCAGCGTACTCAATGCGGTGGTTTCGCGAGGCTTCGATGTCGACCATGTCTACGGCATTACTGAAGTGTCAGGCACGCCGATCAGCTGCGTCTGGCAAGACGGCTGGGACGAATTGACGCCAGAAGAGCAAGGCGCTAAGCGAGTCCGCCAGGGGGCTCGTGCAGCGGCCTTCGAAAGTTTGATGGTGGCTGACACCGATACGATGCAGCCAATAGCAAAAGAGGGCCAGACAACGGGTGAGCTGCTGCTCAGGGGCAACACCGTAATGATGGGTTATCTGAAGAATGACAGTGCAACCCGAAAAGCATTCGAAGGCGGTTGGTTTCATACGGGGGATGTCGCCGTCGTGCATCCTGACGGCTACGTCCAGATTACCGACCGTTGCAAAGACGTGATTATCTCCGGGGGGGAAAATATTTCGTCTGTAGAGATCGAGGAGGCCCTCCACTGTCACCCGGCAGTTCTATACGCCGCGGTGGTCGCTCAGCCTGATGACAAATGGGGAGAAGTACCGTGCGCGTTTGTCGAGCTGAAGACGGGTGTCGAGCCTCCCACCGAAGCAGAAATAATGATGTTCTGCCAGGCGCGTCTGGCCCGATTCAAATGTCCGCGCAGAGTGGTCTTCACGGAGTTGCCGAAAACCGCAACCGGAAAAATCCAAAAGTTTTTACTTCGAGAGCAGGCAGGTAGTCGCGATGCAATTGTCCGTCTGGCTTCGAATGGCTAGGTCGCAGTTGCTTTCATCACATACAAAATAATAAAAATCGGAGCGTTATAAGTGAGCCTGAAGAAGATATCTGCAACGTTGGTGTCTGGCAGCATTGCCCTCAGTGGCCAGGCGTTTGCCGACTTTTCAAGTGACAGCAAAGCCACCTTGGGCATGAGGAGCTTCTACTTCAATAACGACAACCGCGACGGTGTCGCTGCCCCTTCGAAAACCGAAGAGTGGGCGCAGGGCTTCATGTTGGACTTCAAGTCGGGTTATACCGAGGGGCCCGTTGGTCTTGGAGTTGATGCCCTTGGGTTGCTGGGCGTCACCCTGGACAGCGGTCAGGGACGTCACGTTGGCAGCTCGATGATTCCCTCGGACAGTGACAACCGCGCCGTCGACGAGTGGAGCCGGCTGGGGCTGACCGGTAAGGTCAAGATGTCCAAGACCGAACTGCGCTACGGCACCTTGATTCCTAAACTTCCGATTCTGGTCGCCAACGATGGACGGGTGCTCCCACAAACCTTCGAGGGCGGCCAAATCACTTCGAGCGAATTCAAGGACCTGACCCTGACGGGAGGACGCATTGAACACGCAACCGGTCGTGCTTCAACTGACCAGACAGGGCTCGCCGATATGGGCGGTACGCGTGAAAGCAACCAGTTCGCTTTCGCCGGGGCCGACTGGAAAGTCACCAAGGACCTGACGGCTCAGTACTACTATGCCCAGCTTGAAAACTACTATAACCAGCAGTTTTTCGGACTGACGCACACGCTCGCATTCTCGGACAGCCAATCGTTGAAAACCGACCTGCGCTACTTCAGGACTGACGCGTCAGGTGAAAACAGCTCCGGTACATCGGGCTACCGAATCAGCGGCTACACCAAGAACGGTGACGGCGTTATCGACAATCGTCTCTGGAGTGCTGCATTGATCTATAGCCTCGGCGCTCATGCGATAACGGCCGGCTACCAAAGCGTCTCGGACGGTAGCAGTTTCACCCAACTCAATCAGGGTGGCCTGGCGGATAAAGGCGCAGGAGGCAGCTCCTTGTACCTGTACACAGATCGTCTGATCCAGAGTTTCACCCGTGCAGGGGAGCGCACATTATTCGGTCAGTACGCCTACGATTTTGCCGCCCTGGGTGTCCCGGGCCTGAAAGCCTCGGTCATGTACCTCTCCGGTGACAACATCAAGACGAGGTCCGGTGACAATCAGAAAGAATGGGAGAGGGATATCTTCCTGGACTACGTCGTTCAGTCGGGAGCGCTCAAAGGGGTTGGCTTCGGTTGGCGTAACGGTAAATCCAATAGCGAAGCCGCCCGTGACCAGGATCAGAACCGAGTGTTTGTCAGCTACAGCATTCCGCTGCTCTAAGGGCGCAGCATCACCGTATCGAACGCCCCCGGAGCATGCAGCAGCGCCTCGTTCAGGAACGAGCATTATCGAGGCGACGACTAGTCCCGAATTTGAGTTGCCGCGAGGGCTTGGTGCAAATCAGCAATCAAGTCCTCAATTGCCTCGATTCCTACCGACAGACGAATCATTTCTGGCTTCACCCCGGCCTTCGCTTGTTCCTGCTCGTTCATTTGCCGATGGGTAGTGGAAGCCGGATGGCAGGCAAGAGACTTGGCATCACCGATATTGACCAGTCGCTTGAAGATTTGCAGAGCATCATAGAAGCGCACGCCTGCGTCATAGCCGCCCTTCAAACCAAACGATAGGATCGCCGACGGTTTACCCTGCATGTATTTTTGCGCCAATGCGTGGTGAGGATGGTCCGGGAGGCCGGCGTAGCTGACCCATTCCACCTCTGCATGCCCCTGCAGGATCTGCGCAACTTTCAGGGCATTTTCAGTGTGACGCTCCATGCGCAGCGCGAGCGTTTCCAGGCCTTGCAGCAGCAGGAACGCGTTCATGGGTGCCAGTGCCGCGCCGGTGTTGCGCAATGGCACTGTGCGCGCGCGCGCGATGAAGGCGGCGGGCCCGAACTTCTCGGTATAAATCACATCATGGTACGCCGGCTCGGGCTGGTTAAGGCTGGGGAATTTTTCCGGGTATTGGGTCCAAGGGAAATTGCCGCTGTCAATGATCACACCGCCTAGGGAGTTGCCGTGTCCACCGACATACTTGGTCACGGAATGCACGACGATATCGGCTCCAAACTGAATCGGTTTGCAGAGGATTGGCGTAGCCACGGTGTTGTCGACCATCAACGGTACGCCACGGGTATGAGCAGCATCAGCCAGCGCTTCGAGGTCGATGATATTACCCGCCGGGTTGCCGATGCTTTCGCAGTAAACCAGCTTGGTGTTTTCGTCGATCAGTTCGGCGATAGCTTCGGCAGAATCATCTCGTGCAAAACGCACCTCCACGCCAAAGCTTGGCAACAGATGTGCGAACAGAGTGTAGGTACCGCCATAGAGTTGTGGGGTGGTGACGACATTGTCACCTGCGCGGGTTAACGTCTGGATCGCATAATGGATTGCCGCGCTGCCGGCCGATACGGCCAGCCCTGCCACTCCGCCTTCGAGGGCGGCCATCCGTTGTTCCAATACATCATTGGTGGGGTTCATGATTCTGGTGTAAATATTGCCCGGCACGTCCAGGTTGAATAGGTCGGCGCCGTGTTGGGCGTTATCGAATTCGAAGGCAACATTCTGATAGATAGGCACTGCGACAGCCTTGGTGGTCGGGTCCGACGTGAAGCCGTGGTGCAGCGCGATGGTGGCGTCTTTCATGATTGGTATAGATCCCTTTAAATTATTCTGGATTTTTGCGGCATGAAGATCCTGTCGAATCGATTATGCCGATCTTTGAGCGCCTTGACCCGGTCAGTCGAAATTTACCGAAGGATTTTATGCCCCGAGCGCTGCCTGCAGAACTTACCAGTTCCATCAAGCTGCCGTCATGACCTTGCCAGGAAACACGGGTGGCCTAGTTCATTCGACTGTTAAGGGATTTCAATTCGCAGGTTTTGGATTTCGCTTTTATGATCGCGCCCAGTCAGAACCGTAAACCAGTCTTATTCCTCAGGGCTCAGTGTTTTCTCAAAGTGAAGTTTCGAACATCTGGAAGTTAACAACGTCAGAAGCGCCTGCAAAGACTCAGAGGAAAAGTGATTGTGCATCGAAATCTCATCGGTCCAGGCGAACCTGATGATCCAGTTGTTGAGGTTCGTACTTTGAGTGAAGTCGTACTCAACGCATCCTGGCGAAATCTGTTTTATGTTTTTTAGTAATGACTGGATCTCCATGCGAAGGTCATCATTCATTTTTGTTTGTAGTTCAATTGTATTGATTGCCAGTTTTGACATGAGGGAGTCTCTGACGCTGGACACGATGGGGCGTATTAAACGGATTATTTGCACGGGCCAGAGATTAAAGTGTAATGCTTCAATTACTGGCCTCTGTTATCTCTGAAAGGCTGATCGGATACTTTGAAGTAGGATATGTTAAAAAAAATCCATCGTGAGAAAATGTCAAAATATTGATCATGTCCGCCAAATCTTGAGGGGTATCGCCTCAAAGTGATCAAGGCATTTAGGCCTTTGCTATCGGCTGGTGAGATAACATTCAGGATTGGGGGAGACATTTCTGCCAAGAAAGTATCGCTGCGTTGTGAGCGTCGGCAGTGTTATTCGGTCGATTTGAAGCGGGCGCGATGTTCCTTGGGGGTGATGCCAAAATTTTTAACAAACCTTCTGATAAGGGTTGATTCACTGCCCAATCCACAGCGCCGGGCTATGGTTTTGAGTGGGTGGTTTGAATTTGTAAGCATGTCGCGGGCCGCGTCCAGTCGGAGTAGCTCCACCATTTTGCTTGGCGTTTTTTCCATCGATTCTGAATATTTACGTATAAAGGTTCTTTCGCTCATATTCATGAAGTTTGCGAGCGCCGGTACTGTTAAGTCGGTGCTTAGGTTCTCATTAATCCATGCATGCAAATCTGAGAACTGACTGCTTTTCGATTGCAAGCTGAGGGAAGAACTGAATTGATTCTGATCTCCTGGGCGTTTGAGAAACATTACCAGGTGTCGAGCAACCTCCAGGGCAACGGTGTGCCCCAGGTCTTGCTCTACGATCGCTAAGGCTAGATCGATCCCTGATGTAACGCCTGCTGATGTCCATAGGTGGCCATCATTAATAAATATTGGGCCGCGTTTAATTATTATTGATGGGAAGTTTTTCTCCAGGTCGTCATACGCCGACCAATGAGTGGTTGCTTTTCGTCCGTCCAGTTTTCCGGCACAGGCAAGTGCGAATATGCCAGTACAAACAGAAATCAGGCGCTCGGCTTTATCTGCGTGTTTTACAAAGTGCGCGACGAACTTCGGACTTTTACAAAAGTCATGTATGCCTGGCCCGCCGGGTATAATCAAAGTATGCGGCGAGGGGCTTTCTGTGTGCAGAATTTCAGTGTTTATTGAGAAAACTGAGGAGATCTCAGTGGTTGGATTTAACGCCAAAATAGAAATCGTATACGGTTGGTGATCGGGGCGGGAGAAACGGTTGGCTGCCATGAATACGTCGAGAGGTCCTGCCAAGTCAAGCAAACTTACCTGCGGGTAGGTGATGAATTGTATGGTTTTAGGGCGCATGAACCGCTACTCCAAGAGGCAAAATCCGGACTCATCATATGACGACCCTCTGAATGATTTTGAGCACTCGGCCGGACCCTCGCAATAGATATCCCTGCGCCTTTAGAAAAAAGGTCATGAGCTTTTGATGGGCGGAGCTACTAGAGGACTAAAGGACACCTCAGCTACGTCCTGTTTCGACACCCACACTAGGCTCTGTACGAAATGTGTTCGCGAAGGCCAGACAAGTCGAAACAGGGCGAGGAAGCGCAGTGTACTGCGCCCTCAAGCTAGTCTGCCCATACGTTTGCATATGGCATCATCGGGCAATAAAAAAGCTCCGCAGCTAAAACGACGATCTGTCGTGATAGCTGTGGAGCAAAAAAGCTGCCTGGACATTTAACGTATTACGAGCTTACCAGCCAGAATAATTCACACCGCCATGGCAGATATCATCTATCGCAAGCTGGGCAACAAGGCGTTCAATACCAAGTCGTTCAAGCAGCCGGAAGCCAATAACTCACTGGCCGCATTGATATCCGGCGCGAAGAAACGATCTTTCTCGTAATAGGCCACTTTGCTTCGCAGGCTGTTCCGGGCCAGTTCCAGCTTGGGCGACGTCTTCAAGCCGTCACGCAAGTCCAGGCCCTGACAGGCCGCTAGCCACTCCACAGCCAGGATTCCACGGGTGTTTTCAGCCATTTCCCACAACCGCTTGCCAGCCGCAGGTGCCATCGATACGTGATCTTCCTGGTTCGCGGACGTGGGCAGGCTGTCTACGGAATGGGGGTGAGCCAGCGCCTTGTTTTCACTGGCCAGCGCTGCTGCTGTTACTTGAGAAATCATGAAGCCAGAGTTCACGCCGCCATTGGCTACCAGGAACGGCGGCAGTTGCGACATGTGTTTGTCCATCATCAACGAAATGCGACGCTCGCTCAGGGAGCCGATTTCAGCAATGGCCAATGCCATATTGTCTGCGGCCATCGCCACAGGCTCGGCGTGGAAGTTGCCGCCAGAGATCACATCGCCCTCAGCGGCAAAGACCAGCGGGTTATCGGAGACGGCATTTGCTTCTACGACCAATACTTCCGCTGCCTGACGGAACTGGGTCAGACACGCTCCCATGACTTGAGGTTGGCAGCGTAGAGAGTAGGGGTCTTGGACCTTGCCGCAGTCCTTGTGCGAATCGGCGACCTCACTGCTTTGGCCCAGCAGGTCGCGATAGGCAGTAGCAGTATCAATCTGAGCCTTCTGGCCGCGTGCGGCATGGATGCGTGCGTCAAACGGCGAGCGGGAGCCCAAGACAGCTTCGACCGTCAAAGCACCGATGGCCAAGGCGCCCGCAAACAGGTCTTCGCCCTCGAACAAACCGCGCAGAGCATAAGCAGTGGAGACCTGGGTACCGTTGAGCAACGCCAAGCCCTCTTTGGCAGCCAGCGTCAATGGCGCCAAACCGGCCACCTTCAGCGCTTCGGTGGCTTCCAGCCATTCGCCCTTATAACGCGCTTTGCCTTCTCCCAGCAGCACCAGGGACATGTGCGCCAAAGGCGCCAAGTCACCGGATGCGCCGACCGAACCTTTCAAGGGAATATGCGGGTACACCTCGGCGTTGATCAGTGCTATCAGAGCATCGATCACCACGCGGCGGATGCCGGAAAAACCACGGCTGAGGCTATTGAG
>NZ_JAOSHO010000010.1 GCF_025917275.1 Pseudomonas agronomica
ACACCCAACCTGAGAGGTGATCAACCGTGAGTCGAGTCTTGTATCTATACGGTGGCTGGCCCGGCCATTACCCGTACGAAATTGCCGCATGGGCCCGGACCGTTTTCCAGGAGCTGGATTTCGACGTGGAGGAATCCACCGACATTTTCACGCTGGACAGGGACTTGACCGGCTACGACCTGATCGTCATTGGCTGGAACAACGCCGTCACCACCGAAACGTTGACCGCATCCCAGGAAAACCACCTGCTCCATGCGATCGAAAACGGGACCGGACTGGTCGGTTGGCACGGCGCAGGCGCAGCGTTCCGGGCGAGCCTGAAATACCACTGGGTGCTCGGTGGATCGTTTCTGGAGCATCCGATGGGCGAAGGTTTCCCCCACCCTTACCAGGTCAACATCATCGATCACGGCCATGAAGTGACCCAGGGCGTCGAGGATTTCGAGGTCCGGTCCGAGCAGTACTACATGCAGGTCGATCCGAACATTCACGTGCTCGCCGAAACCACATTCGACGGTAACCCGTTCCCGTGGCTCAGCGGTCATCGAAGCCCGGTCGCCTGGGTTCGCCAGTGGGGCCAGGGCCGGGTGTTCTACCACTCCATCGGCCACGACACCGGCAATCTGGCCGACCCCAATATTCGTCGCCTGACCAAACAAGGCCTGGCATGGGCGACCCGTGGGCGCGAGCAAAAAACCGCCGCGTTCGACGCATCCACCCCTCTCTCATCAATCCCTTTTTCATCAACCCCAGGAGTCCTGTCATGAGCAAATTGACCGGCAGCCAGATCGTGGCCCAAACCCTGAAGAACTATGGCGTCGAATATGTCGCCGGCATTCCCGGACACGGTATCTGGACGCTTACCGACGCGTTTCTTGAAGAAGATTCGAAGCTGAAATTCATCCAGGTCTTCCACGAACAGAGCGCGGTTCACCTCGCCGACGGTTATTACCGGGTGTGCGGCAAGCCCATGGCAGCAGTGACCTCCATCGGTGCTGGCGCGGCCAACACCGTGATCGGCATGGCCACTGCGTTTACCGACTCCACCAGCCTGATGCTCATCACCGGTGGGCCACCCACTCACATGCGCGGCCACGGTCTGCTGCAAGAGCTGGAGCGCTACACTGACAACGATTTTCCGAAGATCGCCGAAGCAGTCACCAAGCGTCATTGGGTCGCGACCCGCGTCGAAGACCTGCCCTTCATGATGCACCGTGCCTGGAGCGCCATGGTGACTGGCCGACCTGGTCCCGTTCACCTGGAAATCCCGATGGACGTCCAGGCCGAGGCGGCTGACGTCACGCTGCATGCATTGGAAGAACGCACCCCGATCGGCAAGAGTTTCCCGGACCCGGCGGCCACGGCCCGGGCAGTCGAAGAGCTCAAGGCATGCAAGCGGCCGGTGCTGGTGATTGGCGGGGGGGTCATTACCGGCGAAGCCAGTGCCGAGGTGCTGGCCCTGGCCGAGGCCTGGAAGATTCCAGTGGTGACCACGTGGAACGGCAAAAGCGGCTTCCCGGAAGATCATCCGTTGTTCGCCGGCAGCGTAGGCCAGACTGGCACGATGTGCGGCAACAAGGTCGCCTCCACCGCCGATGTGATCATCGCCGTGGGCTGTCGCTTCACCGACTGGTCATCATCCAGCTACGCCAAGGGCGTCACCTTTGCGATTCCACCGTCGAAGTTGATCCACATCGACATCGACCCCCATGAAATCGGCAAGAACTATCCAGTGACGGTGGGTATCTGTGCCGACGCGAAACACGCCCTGGCGCATATCGTCGACGGGCTGAAAGGCCAAGTGGTCGATCGTGAGGAATACCTGAGCGACCTGCGTGGCTACCAGGAGGAATGGGAGACCAAACTGGCCGGCCGGCGTGATTCGGACCGTTTCCCCTTTACCTCCCAGCGTCCGTTGGGCGCCCTGCGCAAGGTCTTTCCGCGCAACACCATCGTCGTGGTGGGGTCGGGTAACACACAAGGCGCGGTCAAACAGACGTTCCCTGTCTACACACCGCGCACCCACCTGACCTCGGGCGGTTTTTCGTCAATGGGTTGGGCGGTGCCCGCGGCGATCGGCGCCAAGCTGGCCGCGCCGAACCAACCGGTGGTGTGCATCCTGGGTGACGGTGACTTCCTGATGACCTCCCAGGAAATTGCCATCTGCGTGACCAACAACATCCCCGTGGTGTTCCTGATCCAGAACAACGCCGGCTACATGTCTATTCGCGGAGGCCAGCGCAAACAGACGAGCCGGCATATCGGCACCGAGTTCAATCACCCGGACGGTACGCCGTACAGCCCGGACTTCAAGGCTGTTGGCGAAGCCTTCGGCTTGAAATCCTTTCGCGTCGAACGCCCGGAGGACCTGGAACCGACCCTGCAACAAGCGCTGGACCTGAACGCGCCCGTGCTGATCGAGATCCCGACCGACCGCGATGCTGCCGGTCCTTGGGTGCCGGGCTGGTGGGACTTCCCGATTCCTGAGTACATCACCGATGAACGCCAGGATGAATACTGGGAAATCCGCAATTCCGAACAACACCTGTAGGCACTGGAGCGGCTCAAATGAGTGATGCACTGATTTCGCATCATGCAGAGCTGAATCCACAACCGGGGGCGCCGCGCGAACCGCGCGCCCTCGACGTGGTGACACCTGATGCAGATGGCAATATCAACTGTGATGTCGTGATCATCGGCTCGGGCATGGGCGGCTCGACTTTCGCCCATGCCCTGCGCGACAGCGGGCTGGACATCGTGATCGTCGAGCGCGGCGATTTCCTGCCTCGCGAGGTACAGAATTGGAGCGCCGAATCGGTCTTCGGCGAAGGACGCTACCGCAACGCCGAGCAATGGCTGGACTCAGCCGACCAACCGTTTTCCCCCGGGGTGTTTTACTACGTCGGCGGCAACACCAAGTTCTACGGCGCCATGCTTCCACGTTTTCGTGAAGAAGATTTCGGTGAGATCCAGCATGCCGAAGGCGTCTCCCCTGCCTGGCCGATCAGCTACGCGGACCTGGAGCCCTGGTACGCCGAAGCGGAAAAGCTCTATCGCGTCCATGGCCAGGCGGGCAGCGACCCCAGCGAGCCTTGGCGTTCCGGCCCGTTTCCGCAGCCGGCGCTGGAACACGATCCAGCGCTGCGGGCGTTGGAGCAAAGCATGCGACGTAGCGGGTTGAAGCCCTTCGTGATGCCTGCGGCGGTGGACTATGGCGACAGCGGTGCCTGTGTGCTGTGCTCGACCTGCGATGGCTATCCGTGCCTGATGGATGCCAAGGCCGACGCCGAAGTATCGGCATTGAGACCCGCGCTGCGCAGCGCTTCGATCAAGCTGATGACCCGCACCGCCGTCAATCGGCTGGTGACTGCAGCCGACGGCCGCTCCGTGATCGAGGCCCATGGTGTGTTCGAGGGCCGCGAAGTGAAGTTGCAGGCCCAGCGATTTGTCCTGGCCTGTGGCGCGGTGAACAGCGCCGCGTTGCTGTTCAAGTCAGCGAATGAGCAGCACCCTGAAGGCCTGGGCAACCGTTCAGGGCAACTGGGCCGCAACTACATGGTGCACAACAGCACGTTCATGCTGGCGGTCGATCCTCGACGCAGGAACCCGGTCATGTTCCAGAAAACCCTGGCCCTCAACGATTGGTACAGCGCCGGCCCCGGCAATGCGTTTCCGCTGGGCAACGTGCAGATGCTGGGAAAGATCCGCGAGCCGATGATTACCGCGATGCGCCCATGGCTGCCAAGGTTTGCGTCACGGTACATCACCGACCACAGCGTCGACTTGTACCTGACCTCAGAAGACCTGCCGACCCAGGAAAACCGTGTCATCTACGACACGTCCCGAGGGGCGATCAAGGTCCATTGGACGCCCAACAACCTCAAGGCCCATGAAGAATTGGTGAGCAAGACAAGCCACATCATGCGCAAGGCTGGGTACCCATTGATCTTGAACGCGCGCATGGGCATCGCCACCAATTCGCATCAATGCGGCACTGCCGTGATGGGCGATGATCCAACGTCCAGCGTGCTGGACGTCGACTGCAAGATGCATGACCTGGACAACGTCTGGGTCGTCGACAGCTCGTTCTTTCCTTCTTCGGCGGCCGTGAACCCGGCCCTCACCATCGCCGCCAACGCATTGCGGGTCGCGGACGTCTTCAAGCGCCAGTTGCCTTGATTCAAACGCCAAGGCGGCCCACTGCGGCATAGCGTCAAGCCGCAGTGGGTCGCCCGCTAGGCGTCAGGTGCCTGTATTGGCCTGCGTCGATGTGCGCACGATGAGTTTCGTCGGGAAGATTTTCTGCTCGGGCTCGAGCCGGGTGCCCGCCGGGGTATTGAGTTGTTCGGTCAACATCCTCGCGGCGTAGACCCCCTTCTCTACCATGGGCTGGCCAATGGTAGTCAAGCCGAGCTGGACCGCTTCCGGGATGTCGTCGAAACCGATCACCGAGAGGCTTTCGGGGACGTTGCGATTGAGCGCATGGGCCGTTTTCATGCACGCGATGGCCATGACATCCGAACAGGCAACGACCGCCGTGACATCGTTGGAGGTCAGCAGCGTAAACGCCGCCGCTTGCCCGGAAGTCGAATCCAATCCGCCGGCTTCGATGATGCTCAAGTCTTCAAACGCCAGGCCAGCTTCGCTCGCTGCCTCGACGTAGCCAGTGAGGCGCTCCCTGACGATGCGTTCGCTCGCGCTCCCGAATCGCTGCCGGTCAATCGGGCCGCGATAACCGTCAGGATTGAGCCGGTCGATGATGATCCCAATTTTGCGATGCCCCAGCTCCAACAGATGCTGGACCTGCATGCGGGCGGCGCCCCGGTCGTCAATCCCGACAAAAAACGAGTCGGGTACCAGTGGCGAGTCGATCACCACAAATGGAATGTTCTGCTTCACTACCGCCAATACTGCGGGATGGTCGTCGGGCAAGGTCGAGATGATCAGACCGTCAACCAGCCCACGCAACGCCAGGCTGCCGTGCTTTTCTGCCTGCGCGCGGCCGACGAGGCGGTTGTTATTGAGAGGAAACAAGGTCAGCGCGACATTTTCCAGCTCCCCGACTTCACTGATGCCACGCAGCAAGGCGATCGTGCACGGGTCAGCGAATGCCAGCGACAGCTTGTCCATCATCATCAGCCCGATCGCCCCGATTTTTCCGGAACGAAGGCTACGCCCCAGGACGTTCGGCCCCGGGTAGCCCAACGAAGCAGCCACTTGAAGAATGTGCTCGCGCTGGGCCTGCGACAACTTGGAGGGGCGATTGTAGGCGTAGGACACCGCCGGCTGGGACACACCCGCCGCCAGTGCTACGTCTTTCATTGAAACCGATGCCATCGCGTGTTTCCCAAACCTTGATGGACCTCAGGCGAGGTCCGTGAAAAAAAGACGCTCAGTGTAACCGTTGGCGGGAAGCCGTCGGAACCCGTCGAGCGGCGCTGACAATAATCGCGATCATCAATGAAGCAACGGCCAGTAGCGCCGCCGAGAGACTGGACAGCTGAGCGAACAATCCAATAGCCGCCGGCCCCATCAGGATGCCGAGGTAACCGAGGCTGGTGGCTGCGGCGATCGCCAACTCACCTGGCATCGTGCGCTGGGCCCCGGCCAACGACAAATACACCGGCGCGACGTTTGCCAGCCCCGCGCCAACGACCCCGAAACCCACAAGGTTCCATAACCAGTTTGTCGCGAACACCACCAGCACAAATCCCGACATGACGATCAGGCCACCCCCCACGAGCACCGTGCGGGGACCGAGCCTCGCCACAATCCGGTCGCCACTCAATCGTCCCAAGGCCATCATCACGGCAAACACCGCATAGCCCAGGCCTGCAACGGCAGGCTCGACAGCACGAACCTGAACGAGGAACACCGCGCTCCAATCAAGGATGGCGCCTTCGGCGAGAAATGCGATCAGGCAGAGTATCCCAAGCATCAATACGTTGCCGGAGGGCCTGGCAAAGACGGGGCCGGCTGCGTCGCCGCTACGCCCCAGCATCTGGCGTCCGGCCGTCAACACGAAGGCGCCCAGCGCCACCAGCACCGCGCAACTGGCAAGCAACGGTGTCGCACCGAGCCATAACAACCCGGTGATCACCGCGGCGCTGACAATCGTTCCAAGGCTGAACAAACCATGGAAGCCGGACATGAGAGACCGCCCGGTAGCGCGCTCGACCATCACGCCTTGCACATTCATGGTCACATCGACCGTTCCGCAACCCGCGCCAAAGAGCATGAGGGTTACCACCAGGCCGGAGAATGAATGCACCGTTGCCAACAGCGGCAGCGTCAGGAAAACCAGCGCGATGCCGACATGCATGGTGAAACGACAGCCCCGACGCGCATTCAGGACTCCGGCGAGCGGCATCATGACCAACGACCCCAGCCCAAGGCAAAGTAACAGAAGACCCAACGCGCCGTCGTCGATCCCGGCGCGACTGCGTGCGAACGGAACCAGGGGCGCCCACGCGCCCATGCACAGGCCAGCCATCAGGAACGTCAGCCGATAGGCAATCATGTGGGGCGTGGTGCATGGCAAGACTTGTTGTTGGGAAGACACGGAGGCCTCTGGGAAGGAGTGATTGAGTTATACGTATAACCTATATCTTCAAAAGACACCACGTCGCTGTGTCATGGAAAGCCGTTGCTACCGGCCAATTAACTAAAGATCCTTTAAAGCGTTGACCGCAGATCCAAAATAAGTTGACAGCACACCACGAGTAGATTTTACTTTTTGCAAGTTATACGTATAACCCATCTATGCATGCCCCCCACAAAAACAACAGGACAATGCAGCGTGATCAAGACTCTACAAACGACACCGGTCCCCGGCCGTATCCGCAAGGCGCGCATCGCGACCTTTCTCGGCTTCATGATGATTGGCGCCATGATGTACATCTGGTCGACAGGGGTCAGCGTCTTCCGGGCGCAACTGGGTTTCAGCGGTGAGCTGGGCGATGGGGACTTCGGCCTGATCGCGCTCGGCGTCGGCGTCGGTTCGGCGGCGGGGGCGCTGTGGGTGGGTCGCTTGCTCGACAGCTTCGGAGCAAAGCCGGTCATCACCGTCTGCGCCCTCGCCTATCCTCTCTCGATTATTCCATTGGGTTTTGTCACAGGCTTCTGGTTCGCGCTGAGCTTTGGCGTGGTACTCGGCTTGCTGCGAGGCGCGCTGGATACCGCGTTGAACGCCCACGGGGTCCAAGTCGAGCGTTTCTATCGACGCTCGATCATGTCCGGTTTCCACGCGTTTTATTCCTTGGGCGGTTTTCTACTGGGGATGGCCTGCAGTTGGCTGACCGGCCTGTACACCGACAGCGTACAAATCCCCTTCACCGTACTGGGCCTGGCGATGTTCATCGTCGGTTGCGTCTTCAGCCGATGGCTCTTGGGCAAACACGACGTTCCGGAGTCGTCGGCCAGCGATTGGCAAACAGGCGCGTCCACTGGCGAAGCCGGTACCGGGCCGTCGGTCAAAACCCTGCTGGTGATGATTGCCCTCGGCACCTTGTTGCTGGGGAGCATGATGGGCGAAAACGCGATTGCCGATTGGGGTCAGGAATATATCCGTCGAGAATTTTCGACGAGTACTTCGACGGCGGGCATGGCGGTGTCCATCTTCGTCGGGGCCGCGTTCGTCGGGCGATTGTTCGGCGACCGGTTGGCCGCCGCGTTCGGCAACGCCCAAGTGGTTTTCGGCTGTGGAGTGGTGTGCGTGCTGGGCATGATCCTGACCATCGTCGGCGGCAGCGCTACGACGGGGATCGTCGGCTTCGCGCTGTTCGGGCTCGGCCTGTCCTGCATCGCGCCCCTGATGATCTCCGCCGCCGGGCGCAGGGACCCTGAATATGCCGGTCGCAACATCGGTATCGTCAACTGCATCGGCTTTTCGGGGATGCTGGTCGGCCCCGCCGCCATTACCGTGATTGTGAGTAATTTTGGCTTGAGCAAGCTGATGTTTTTCCCGCTGGTCATGCTTGGGTTGCTGGCTACCTTCGGCCCGTTGCTGATGCGCTCGCCCAAATGCACCGTGGCGGAGCAAGCGTCTGCTGCCAACACCGCACCTCGATAATTTCCGCGACGCGCTTGTAACGAAATCGAGGTGATTGAGCGATCAATCACCTCGATTTGCTCCACCCCCTAGATCATCGGCGAACTGCTCACCACCCGCAGCGCCAGCCCCTCGAACGCATCCAGGGTAATGGTGAACTCGCCCTCGTCCGTGAGATCCCCTTCGACCCGCTCATTGATAATGTCCACCACCGGTCCCGGTGCGATTCCGGGCAGGTGCAGGGTTTCGGTGATGGGCGTCGAGCCGAAGTTCAGCGCGGTGATCTGCGTGCCTTTGCCGGCCGGCAGTTCGTGGACCATGATCAGCAGCGCCGGATTTTCGACGTCCGGAATCAGTATCTGCCGGCTCGCCGCGATGTCGTAGGCCCGGCGTGCAGCCAGGATCCTGCGCAGTTGTGAGGCGAATGAATCCGGATCCTTCAATTGACTTGGCAGGCTGCCGTACAACGTCCTTGCCCTAGGCATCTGCCCCGCCGAAAACGGCGCATCAGGATTGAGGTCCACCAGATCGTAGGCACCGCGATGAATCCAGCGCGTGTCGCCGTCGCGCATCAGATGTTCGACCTGCTCCGCCGGCAGCGGCAACGCCCCCACCAGGTCCCAACCCGACAAGGCGAAGACGCCCGGCTGCATGGCGTTGAACATCACCAGCAACAGGTGCACCTGGCGGATCTGCTGGACATCGGCGGCAGTGATCGCATCGAGGTCGCGAATGCCCAGCGCGGCGGTGATGATACTGGCCGTGGTGCAGGACACGCCGTTGGTCACGAACCTCAGGTTGTAAGGTGCATGCTCCCCGGACAGGCGCTCATACATCTGTTCGCGGATGTGCTCGCGCAAGATGCTGCCGGGAAAGGTCTGGCCTTGGTACAGGTACGTGTCGTGGGCGTGCAGCGTCCAGAAATGCACTAGCTCCAGGGTTAATTCGTCGTGGTTCTGCAACGCGTGGATCAGCGACCCTGGATCGATGCCGAAGGCGTGCATCTGGCGCAGCATCAACCGCAGGAATTCGGTGTCGCCCATCAGCAACGCGTGTTGGTAGGCCGGGCGCGTGATGAAGTCATAGGACAGGTCCGCCCCGCCGTGGGACATGGCGGCGATGTCATCGAGGGTCAGGTTCAGCTCCTGGAAACTGAAACCGCCGGCCTTGCGAATCGCGCCGCCGAGCAACTGGTTGCCCGTAATCGATAGCGGATGGCTCTCGGACCAAGCGGTGCCATCGAGCTTGCGCTCCACGCCAAGAAAGCCGTTGGCGTCCAGGCGGAGGATCTTCGCCCCCATGCAATCGATGGCGTGCAGCGCATCGCCGATGATCATCTGCTGCGCGGCAAAGCTTGGGTCCAGCCAATTCAACGACGGCTGGCCTTCCTTGAAGTAGTGCAGGTAGACCCAACGCCGTGGCTTGCCATCAATGCCGATGACGACTGGGGTCGCGCTCCAGTCGGTTTCCTTGACCCCAGGCTCGAAGAAAATCACCCGCTGCAACTGGCCGACGATGTAGTGCTTGTCGCGCAGGGCGTCGACCTGTTGCGCAGTGAGGTTCTGCGCATCGCGCCCCTCCTCGACCTCGGGCAGCAGCGGCCAGTCTTCCTCGCGGATCTCCACCATGTGGTAGAGCCCCGGATAATCTTCATAGGCCATTTCCGCCAGGCGAAAGTCCGCGCCCTTGCCGGTATGGGACGGGATGACATCGTCGATGACCACCGCGTTGTGCGCGGCGGCCATGCGCGTCAAAGCCTGTAGCTGGGCCTCGGTGCCCAATTCCGGGTCGATATCGAAGCTGATGCGGTCGAAGTTGCCGTCGATGGTCGGTGTGTATTGGGTGCCGCGCAGGCCGCCCGATTGCTTCAGCGGGCCGTTGTGGATGCCCTGGATACCGATTTTCGATAACGCATGCCACAGCGTTTCGTCCCCCAGCGCCTCGAGGACGGTGCCCTCTTCGCGGGTAACGATGGACGCTGGGTACGCCGTAAACCACACCGAAGACAACGCCGAGGCATCACGGGGGCGAGTGTGCGCAAAGGGCTGCTGCCAGAGACGTCCCTGCCCCGAATAGAGCTTGGCCCGCTGCCTCGCAGCCTTGAGCATCGATTGTTCGACCAGCCAGTCAATGTGGTTTTTCTCAGCCATCGTCATGAAAACAATCACCTGTCGGGATGAAAAAACGCAGCAGTCCTGGGGTTCAAAGCTGCGGCTCGTTAGTCATCAGAGGCCTCGACCCGGCATTCGTTGCATTGAGACAGAGGGCGGTTGTCATTCGCCCGACGGTCTGTTCGGCGTGAACTCTGAAAGGCCTCCCCTGGACAAATGTGGGAGCGAGCCTGCTCGCGAAGAGGTCCTTTCTGACCACACCTCATGCCTGACCCACCGCTTTCGCGAGCAGGCTCGCTCCCACAGGGTATGTCTAAGGAGAGTGCACGATGAAAACGTGGTTGATTACAGGTACATCCACCGGCCTCGGTCGTCTTCTCTGCGAACAGTTGCTCGAACGCGGCGACCGTGTCATCGCCACGCTGCGCAAGCAAGGTGCGCTGGACGACTTGCTGGCGCTGCACGGCGATCGCTTGCAGACACTGACACTCGACGTCACCGACACAGAGGCGATCACTGCGGTTGTCTCACAAGCGTTCGAAGCAGCCGAACGGATTGACGTGATCGTGAGCAATGCCGGCTACGGGCTGTTCGGCGCCGCCGAAGAAGCCAGCCCCGAGCAGATCGAACGCCAACTCGCGACGAACCTCACCGGCTCCATCCACCTCATCCGCGCGGTACTGCCGCATCTGCGTGCCCAGGGAGGTGGCCGCATCGTCCAAGTGTCTTCGGAAGGCGGCCAGATCGCCTATCCGGGCTTCAGTCTTTACCACGCGACCAAATGGGGAATCGAAGGATTCGTCGAGTCCGTAGCGAAGGAAGTTGCGCCGTTCGCGATCGATTTCGTCATCATCGAGCCTGGCCCCACCGCCACCCATTTTGCCGAAGGGCTGGATCGCACTACGCCCATGGCCTGCTACGAAGACACCCCGGCTGCGGAGGTTCGCCGGGCATTGGCCTCGGGTGCCTTCGTCGTCAAGGGCGACGCTGGCAGAACCGTCGAGGCCTTGATCCATGCGGCGGACATGACCCATCCGCCGCTGCGCCTGGCCCTGGGCAGCACAGCCTACGCCTCCATCAGCGAAGCGCTCGCCGAGCGAATCCGGTCGCTGGAGGAATACAGGCACGTGACGTTCTCCGCAGACATCGACGCGAAGGCCTGAACGTCTCAATCGTCATTGAACGGCGCATCAGGGTCTCTTTCACCGGGCGGACCGGGTCTTTGCAGGGTCGTGCAATTGACGCCATAGTCCCGTCCGCCAGGCCGTGCGCCGACGAAGGCGAAGGCATCTTCCAGCGAACCATGCAGCACCCCGTCGTGCCCCAGGCCTTCATAGGTACGCCACGTGACGGCGTTGCCGGCGGCGCACAACGCCGCCGCGACCGCGTACTGCCGCTCTGGCGTGATCGTCCGATCAGCCTGGCCGGTGGCGATGAACAGCGGGAAGGCGATGGATGCCTGTGGCATGTCGGTCGTCGGGATACGAAGGGCGTTCAGCGTCTCTGGGGGAACGGTCAACAGCTCGGCAAACGATCCAATCTGCAAGGCCTTGGATTTGACCGCGATGTCACGGGTACAGCCCTGCCGGGCGACCTCCAGCAACTGGAGACCCTTGGCGGTCAGGATGTCTTCCACTCGCGGTCCATCTTCGCGCAGGCCGCCGGACGCCAGCGCCAGGAACACCGTGTTGGACTGGCGAGGCGGCAGCGAAATGGGGCCTTGGGGAAAGGTGCTGTTTGGCGCCGTCAGCAGCGCGCCCAGTATCGGCAGCTCCGGCGCGTAGCTCGCGGCAAGGATGGCCGCGCCCAGCGCCGCTCCGCCGCCCTGGGATTGCCCGGCGAGGAACGTGCGATTGGCAATCAACCCTGGCCGGATGGCGCGGGCAGCGCGAATCGAGTCGAGGACGGAGCGCCCCTCCGCTTGCCAGAACGTGTAAGGATGCGGTCCCGGCCCTCCCAGGCCCTGATAGTCGGTCACAACAACCGCAAAGCCGCGTGCCAGCCAGCGATCGATATACGCCGCGTCACGGTCGCGCAGCCCCGTCCAGGAGGGCGCGCACGCATCGGCGATCCCCAGCGTGCCGTGGGCCCAGGCCAGCAGCGGCCAGCCTTCGGCGGGGGGATTGCCCGTCGGCAGGTAAAACGCGCCACTGACCGCAACGAGACCGGAATGCCAGCGTTCGTCGGTGGAACTGTAGAGCAGACGCAACGCCTGCGCGGCGGCAGGCATCTGTGCCTGCACCGGCATGCTCTCGCTTCTCAGCAGTACACCGGGCAACGCGGGCATTGCCTCAGGCCAGCGATAGAAGGCCGACAGCTCGGTATCCCCTGCGGCAGGCCCGATCGGTAACGTGCCGGCGGCCATGGCAACGGTAGCCCCGACGCAGGCACAGGCAAAGGCGACGATTCGGAAAAGGCTCATGGAAGGTTCGCCTCCCTGGAAAGCGCCGCACGCAAGGCACTGCCCTGCTCGGCAATGACGCTGCGGGCGACGGGCGCCCTTTCATTGAAACGGACAAAACCATGGGTCATGTTCGGCAAGACTTGCAGGGCCGTCGCCACCCCCGCCTTTCTCAGCCGCTGCGCCAGTTCGCGATTTTCATCCAACAACGGGTCCAGCTCGCCGACCACCAATCGTACCGGTGGCAGACCTGCCAGATCAGCAATGATTGGCTGAACCCGCCAGTCGTCCTCGTCATTGGCCAGGTAGCTGGCCCAGTAGGCGCTCATGGTCTCGACCGACAGGTTCTGCCCGGCGTACCCGCCCAGCCTTTGCCACGAATCGGAGCCCATGTCCCGCGAGTAGCTGCCGTAAAACAATAACAACTGCCGCAGCGCATCGATCCCCGAATCGCGTAATGCAATCGCAGCCCCCAGGGCCAGGTTGGCGCCTGCCGAATCGCCGCCGAGGGCGTAGCCGCGCACCGGGCATTCGGTGACGGCCCCCAGATGAACGACGCGACTGACAATCGCCACCACTTCGTTGAACGCCACTGGAAAGCGATGCTCCGGCGACAGCGCGTAGTCGATGGATAGCACCGCCAGGCCACTGTCGCGAACCAACTGTCGCAGCGGTGCATCCCAACCGGCCAGCGAGCCATGACGAAATCCGCCGCCATGGCAGTAGAACATCAGGCAAGGCGTCTCATCGCCCTCCGGCCAATAGAGCTTGCAGGGCACCGTCCGACCGTCAACGGAAAACCCCAACGTACGCTCGTAGCTCAGAGCGACGCTGGGTTGCGCCGCCCAGGCGTTGATTCGCTCCAACTGCGCCCGGACGCTTTGCACATCACCCTGAACCACCGGCAGCAGGCCGGCCTCGCGCAACGATGTCGCCACGGCCAGCAAGTCAGGATGAACGGGCGGGCGTGAGTCCGCTGACAGGTTTTCGCGACGACTCATGGCTGTCCATCCTGTCCGACGGGTCGACGCCCGTCCGCGATTACACAATGGCTGGGTGGGCTGCGCCCTTCCAGCACAGCCACCGCACATTGGGCGGCAATCAGGTTGGTACGGTTGAGCCCCTCGACCGTCGAGGCCCCGACATGGGGCGTCACGACCACATTGGGGAGCTGGATCAGTTGCGCAGTCACAGGCATCAAGGCGGGATTCGATTCGCTTTCGAATACATCGAGCCCCGCGCCTGCCAGTCGTTTTTCGGTCAAGGCCCTGAGCAGATCGGCATCGCGCACCAACCCGCCCCTCGCGGTGTTGATCAGCACCGCGGAACGCTTCATTAATTTCAAGGCACGCTCATCGATCATCCCCTGTGTTGCGGGATTGAGCGGCGCGTGAAGCGTCACGAAGTCGCTTTCCCTCAGCAGCGTTTCCAGGTCCACAACAACACCCCCTTCGGCGTGAACGCCGTCGGGGCTAGTGGTATGGATCAGCGGTTTCACCTCGAACCCGGACAAGCGCTGCAGCACGCCCCGGCCAATCCGGCCCAAACCGACGATGCCAACCGTCTTGCGATACAAATCGCCGCCCAGGGGGATCGACCAATCGTTGGTGGACAAGCCTTTCTGGCATTGCTTGAGCTGGCGACACACCGCGAGCATCAACGCGACGGTGTGGTCGGCAACGCTGGCGTCGTTACCGCCGATTGCAATGGTCGCCACCTTCCCCGCCGCCTCCACAGCTGCGGTGTCGACCCGTTCATAACCCACGCCACGACGGGCGATGACTTGCAGGCGCGGGAGTGAATTCAGCAGGCTGAACGTGATATTCGCATGCCCGACAATCCAGGCGTCCGCGTCGGCGAGGAGCTCGATCAGTTGGGGTTCGCTCAAGTCTCCATCGGCTTGCCCCGGCGCCAGATCTGCGACAACGACATCACAGCCATGGCGGCCCAGGAAATCAGCAGCCGTCGAGTCGAAGAATCGCTGTGTAACCACAATGTTATGACGAGGTTTAAGCATCACCGGCCTCTCGGTATAAACGTTCAATGTTCAAAATGCGTAATCCAGATAGACCCGTGCCTCTGACCCGCTTACCACGTTGTCGGGTTGCGCGGAGACAAGTGCGACAAAGTCCTGGTCAATCCGGTAGTTGAGATAGATCAGGCCCACCGAAAGTCCGGCGTATTCTTTTTCATCAAAGCGATAATAGAGGCGATATTCATTTTGCCGCTCGTTCACGTCGGTGCGCCGGCCGCTGAATGGATCGGTCGCATCAAACTTGCCTTGCTTATAAATGGTCATGACTTTGAAGCCATCCAGTGAAGCACCCAATAAAGAATGCCCGCTCAAGTCATACTCGGCCCCCAATTGCCAGGTTCGCTCACCGTCGTTGTTGAAATCATTGCCGGAACGTGTCCAGGCATCCATCCTGCCGTCAACGTTATCGCCATGGTCGAAATAGGCATAACCCAATTGCCCGTTGCTCAATTTGGCATTTGTTTCGGAAAACGAAACACCCAGGCGCAGTTTATCGAGCAATAAACCCAGGTTGATGTTCAACCAGGTCGCGTCATCATCGTAAGCGGCCTCGCCGGCTTCCCAATCGCGCTCCCAGATTTGCCCGGCTTTTTTGAACTGGTAATACTGGGTGTCCAATACCACACCGGCCTTGTCGCCGAGCGGCGCTTTCAATGTCAGTCCATAACGGGTGTTTTCGTTGAAATCCCGCGCTACCCCATGGGCATAGCCCAATTCAATGGCCTTCAAATCGTAATTGATGCCGTAGGTATAAAGGTCCTTGATTTCCTCGCCCGTCTGGCTCAGCAGGTGCTCGAATTCTTCCCGGTCCCGAGGCGAAGTACGGTTGATGTAGGCGGTTTCAAGCCCCAGCGTACCGGGCAGCGGACCGATACCCATCTCGGTAAAGTTCAGGTGGGCCCGGCCGCCCTGATAGGAGCCCGGCACGATCCGAGTATCGAGGGTGACCAAGGTGCCCGCGTCGAACCGCCCCCGGCCTATCTGGGAGTCGGCGTTCCAACCGTCCCCTTCATAACGCAGTTTGAAATAACCCTGCCCAACTTTGGCGAAGCCACCGCTCGTACCGTCGGAGTCATCAAACAAGTCTCGCCCGTTATCTTTCGAATCAATCATTGCCACGCCGTACAACGAAGCGTCAAACCCGACGATCCCGGCCCAATAACTGGAGTTGTAATCCAGGATCGCGCCGATCCCTGTCCCTCCCAGTTCAGCACCGTCGGGAAATCCTCCAAAACGGTCTTCGATCAAGTCATTGGATATCCGTGTATTGATATACATCGCGCGAAGATAAGCATTGAATTTGCCTTCATGCTGAAACCGGTCGGGATAACTGATCGTTGCAGAAAAGCAAACTTCCGACATCAACAATGTCGACAGCAACGTCATAGCGACGGCGTTAATCGATTTCATCGACCACCTCATCTATTATTTTTATTTTGACGTGAGTAGACGCGACTTAGCGTCCTTTAAACTTCGGCGTTGCGAACTGATGAATCAGATAATTGCCCGTGTCACCACGGCCGTTGCAATCAGAACAAGGCTGCTGCCTATCGCCCAGAGCAAGCAATAGCGTTGCATATCACCCATGTCGCGCTTGATGATTCCACTGATAAGGTAAACCGCCGCTACTAATGGGCTAAGTGCATGTACCGGTTGTCCCAGTACCGATGCCCGGGCGATATGCATGGGATCGATACCGTATTGCGCACCCGCCGCGCCCAGCACCGGCAAGATCCCGAAGAAGAACGCGTCGTTGGAAATCAGGAAATTAAGTGGCAAGGCGACCAGTGCGGTCAGGATGCTGAAATATTGGCCACCTCCGTCCGGGATCAACTGCACGATTTTTTCCGACATGCCATCGACCATTCCGGTGCCCGATAGAACTCCGGTGAACACACCTGAAGCAAATATCAGCGCGATGACCATCAACACGCTTTCAGCGTGAGCCGCGACCCGCGCCTTCTGCTCCGCCAGGCGTGGGTAGTTGACCAGCAGCGCCAGGGAAAAGCCCACCATCATCAGCAGCGGTAACGGCGCCAGCCCTGTTGCCATGGAGTACATCAGCCCGGCGGTGAGTGCGAGATTGACCCAGAAAAGCTTCGGCCTGTGGGTATCGGATTGCACCGTCGGCAAAGCCAGCTCATCCAGTGCGACCTCCTTTGACGCAGGCGTCCAGCCCAAGCGGCGTCGCTCTTTGCGGCCGATCCAGAACGCCACGACGAAGGCGTAGGCAAGCCCGGCAAATAGTGAAGGAACCAACCCCAGGAACATCTGCGCCACATCCAGGTGAAGCGCACTGGCGGCGCGCGCCACCGGCCCTCCCCAGGGGATCAGATTAACCACGGTATTGGTCAAGAGGAGCATCAACGCCAGAATCAGCGGGTTCATGCCCAGGCGCAGGTAAAGCGGCAGGAACGCAGTCGTCACGATCAACACCGTCGTTGCACCATCCCCGTCGAAAGAGATCACCGTAGCCAGCAACGCCGTGCCCAGCACAACTCTAAGCGGGTCATTACCGACATAGCGCAGGATGCGTCGAACAGCGGGCTCGAAGAGCCCGGCGTCAAACATGATCGCGAAATACAGGATTGCAAACATCAACATCAGCGCCGTGGGCGCGACCTGCTTGACGCCGCCCATCACCATCGCACCCAGTTCCGGTCCTGCCCCACTGGCCAGCCCGAAGGCAACCGGAATCAGGATAAGTGCCGTCACAGCAGAAAGTCGCTTGCTTATGATCAGTGCCATAAACGTGACGACCATTGCGAAACCTAACCAAGCCATGCGTTTCACCTTTTCGTTATTATTTTTATCGATGCATCGAAATCAATGTGAACATCTCTTGCGCAGCCGAAATCTACATAGGGGGTGAAACCCTGTAAATCTTGATTTTTTTCGTCAACATCCCGGCTGGATCGGGCTTATCAGCCGTCAGTCGCTTCATAAACCCAGGCTGAAATTTTTCCGCCAATACACATTGACGACATGACGGCATATCTAATAAACATGTACGCCTTTCAATCAACTTGAATGGGCCCGTCATGCCAGAACAAGAAGGCCTTTATCTCTCTGCAGACGAGGCGGCCGCCCTGCTCCGAGTAAGCCTGCCAACGCTGTACGCCTACGTCAGCCGCAAGAATATTCGCTCCATCAAGATCGCCGGGACGCCCAAGCGTCGCTATTGGGCCGAGGATATCCAGCGACTGGTGAAAGTCCCGGCGGCCGAGAAACCCGTGGCGAAACGCTCCCCGCCGTCGGACAGTGCAATTACGCTGATCACCGATGATGGACTGTTTTATCGCGGCCATGACGTCGTCGAGCTCGCTGAACGCGCAACGGTCGAAGAGGTGGCCGAATTGATCTGGCAGGTGCCTTCGGCATTCGGCGAGTCGCTGCCACGTGCGCCGAAGGACAGCGCCCAACTGCTGAAGATTTATGAGCACATGTCTGCCCAGGAAAAAGCCATCGCGCTTTTTCCCCTGGTTCAGCGAGAGAACCCCAAGGCGTTCGACCTTTCCCCTGAAAGTTACGCCCGTACAGGCGCTGATGTCGTGAGATGGTTTGCCGCGCTGGTCGTAGGGGCGACCGAGCCGAGCACGCAGCCCTTGCACGAGTTCATCACCCGGTCTTGCGGCGCCCCCCTGGCCCACGCCGATCTGATTCGGCGCCTGCTGATCCTCAGTATCGACCATGAGCTGGACCATACCACCCACAGCGTCCGCGTCGCCGCCACGACCGGCGCCACTCCTTACTACGCCGTTATCGCCGCACTCGCCGCCGCCCGGGGCCACAGGGTCGCCTATGGCAGGAATGAAGCGGCGAGCCGGATGATCGAAGAGATTTGTACCGCCGTAGACCCTACGCGGCCGATCTTGCAGCGCTACAACCAGGACGGACATATCGTCGGATTCGGCCCCAACGTCCACTCGATCAACGATCCGCGGGCCAGCAATCTCTTGGCGGCGCTGACTGCCGCCTTCGATGGCGACAGCGAGTTCATCAAGCTGCAAAGGGCCTTTTCGGTGGCCTCGGAGCTCGTTGCGTACCCGCCGGAATTCATTCTCATGGTGAGCTTCATCGGCAGGAAACTGGGACTGCACGGGCAGGAAATTTCATTGGGAGGCGTAGGACGCTCCATCGGCTGGATTGCCCACGCCAGTGAGCAATACAACCAACACCACGAGGGCCGACCTCGCGCTCGCTACACCGGGATGTTGCCAACGGCGACCCATACCGGACGCCGCTGACGCCAGCCGCGCGCTCCTCTGGAATACCAGTGGAGCGTCAACACCGCTACGGGACATCCATCGCCGCAAACAACGACTCGAACTCGGCTTGATGCTCAAGCCTCGCCACAAACCCAAGCACTGCGGCCTGAGCCGACGCATCGATATGCGGCGTCGCCATGCGCCGGAATTTTCGCTCGAAGTCGCCATCGGTCATGGGCGTTTCGACCGACCCGGGCCCGGTGATCATCTCGCTCACCACCTGCTCACCGGAGGCCAGGGTCACCCGAACACGGTTGGCAAGGTGTCGTGGGAACAGCCTGGTCAGCGCCGGATCCTCCACGACACTGACCTTTTCCATCAAGGCAATCGCTGCCGGATCGGCGATCTTCTCGGCGGCGTAGGAGCCGACCGTGATGTCACCGTCCAGCAACGCCCGGGCGACGTTATAAGGCAAGCTGTGGTCAGCCGTTTCACGGGTTCTCGGCAACCATTTCTCAGGGGTATCGGCGAGCACTCGACGGTTGAATTCGGACGTTTCGATTGAAATCGCAGCAATGTCCCTGACACCGTCGATCCGCTTGCGAATATCCAGCGCGGCCCAGACGGCCGTGTGCAGTTCCCCATTGGTGGGGAACGTCTTGGTCAGGGAGCGGCGTATGGCGTAGTCGCCGTTGTCGGGTGTACCGAAACGATCAACATCCAGTTCGAATCGCCCCGAAACCTGTTTGAAGAAGCCCATCTCGCCTTCAAATACCGGCGACGGCCCTGTCATGCCATGACGCGCCAACTGCGCTGCGAAAATAGCGTTACGCGCCGCATTGGCTGCGGAACAGCCCTTCCAATCGGACAGCGAACCGCTGCGCACTTGGCGCATTGCCAGGTGCCCACTCAGGGCGATGTTGATGGCTTGCTCGGTTTGCACCACGTCCAGCTTCATCAGGTTGGAAGCCGCTGCGGCCATCGCGACGTTGATGTAGTTGACGTGATCCCAGCCACGCTTGTTCAAGCTGGCCGCGTCCTGCAGGCGCATCTGGATTTCATAGGCCAGGACGATGGCCGAGACCAGCTCGGCGCCAGTTGCGTTCTCGGCTTGCGCCAGCGCCAGACAGGCCGGGATATTGTCACTCGGGTGGCCGGGTTCCAGGCCCATGTAACCATCGTTGTAATCCAGGAAACGAACCATCAGGCCGTTGGCGAACGCTGCTATTTCCGCCGTCGTTTTGAGGTTCGTGCCAAATACGCTGGAAGATTGCGCCGTATTCGCGGCGGCGTAACACAGCGTCGCCTTGACCGGATCAGCCCCGTAGGCGCCCAGTACGCACGCCAGGCTGTCGATAAAACGCTGGCGTACCAGCTTGATGATCTCTTCGGGCAGCCGCTGCTCCCGGAATTCGCAGGCGTAGCGTGCAAGCCGCCGCGCAATGGTCGAGTCCGTCATGATGACCTCTAGGGATTAGGTTGGAGGGGCCTCGTCCATGAGGCGACTATGTCAAAGCGCGGGGCAACGCAGCCTCAGTCGACCACCACATCGAGCAGGCGCACGTATTGCTGGCCGGCATGCATATCTCGCTCGACCATTCCGCCTTGGGGCGTTGCACGAGGATAGGAGATCTTGACCATCTCCAGGTCAGGCACCGCGATGCGCTTGACCCGTTCGGGATCAGCTCCGTAGAGCCTTGCGAATTGCGCCGGGGACAGCGCGGCGCAGTCGTTATAGCGCTCGAAACTCTCGCGCCCGTTGAAAAAGACATCGAACGTGACCCAGAACGGTCCAGCCTGTTTGGATCGCACATGTCGGCAAACATCACGCAACGTGGTCATTATGCAAGCTCCTTAACAGCCATCGACTTATCCGATAAATCAATCCACTCCAAGCGGACCAACTCCAAAGGGTCTTCAAGTTGCACCACATGATTCAACTTGAATTCATATATCTGCCCGCGAGGTATATCGGCAGGCGTAAAGGCGAATCCGTAGGAAGGCAACTCCTTGCCCATGACACTTGGGTAATGGAAGAAATAAGGATTACAGGCGTGAGCGATGGTGTTGGCCATTTCCTGAGTCGCAGCGGTGGCCACAAACAACATGCCTATTTCAGGTGGCGGCAATGTTCCAGCGGCGGGCTTTGCACCGGTAACAGCATTCCATCCATACATCCGCAGGGAAATATGAAATTCACCCAACTCCTCGGACGGAATGGATTGCCGGGTTCTTTTATAGAGCGCGTCCAGCAAACGATCATGAAAACCGTCAATATCCTTGAGCACGTCGGGATCCTGTATGCCCACCAACATGATGGTCTGATACATACCGGCCGCGGCGCCTTCCAACTTCATGGTGTACGGCATGGGTTCCCACCGCGAGCCTTCTACCCGCACAGCCCGGCCATTCAAGTCGGTGTAACGCGCATCGGCAACATTCAAGATGCCGCCGGGCTCCAGCAACCGAAACGGGTCGCTGTTCTCGTACAACATATGGGCCGAGACACTGTGGGGCGTGCATTGGTTGTCCCGGCTCAGCGGCTCGACTTCGAAGCCATTCGCGTCGATGCTCAACAAGATGCCCGACCCCAGCGTCGGGTTGACGGCACATTGCACGCCACATTCCCCGGTCTTGCCTGCGTGCCACGACGGGCCCCAAGGTGCGCCTTTCCAGATGGGGTAGCAGCCGATGACGGCGGTATCGGTCGAGCGGCCAGCCAATATGATATCGGCGCCTGCGTCCAGCGCAGCGAGAAAGGGCTCCACGCCGAGTGCCGCGACAATATGCTCACAACTGTCCACCGTCTCATCGTTCAACTCGGTATGAGGTGGGAGCGGCTTGATACGACCTTGCGCATTCAATCGTTTAATTGTCTGCTTGTCCTGCTCGCAATAAATGAGCGCAATCTTTGGCGACACGCCCAACTCCCGAGCGATTTCCACGGCAATATCCCGCGTCCAATCCAGATTGAGATCGCCGCCCGCCTGCCCCGCGGTCCCCACAATAATCGGTACACCGGACTTCGCCTGCGCCTTCATTAGAATAGTCAGGTCGCGCTTGACTGCACCGCGATTGTTCTTGGACTTTCCAAGTGCGAGATAGGCCGCACCGCTGTCCGTGGAACCTGCGTCCGTGGCAATAACTTGGGCCCCTGCCGCCAACCCGTATTCAATTTCTTCCTCGCGAACACCTGCTCCCAAAGAACCACAGGGAACGATTACCTTTACGCAACCTTCAAATAACTGCTCCATAACACCCTCTTCTTGGCGACTCAGTGGGCCAATAATAGGGTTTGTAATTACGTTGACAAGTGGACAGATTTTGTCCACATAAGTCTAAAAAATGCCCCAGGGCATTTATCAGAAGGACTTCCCCAAGCAACTTACCTTGGAACTATCCATCAACACAGAACTCCGCTGAATGCAGTTACAAAGCGTTTGCGTCGCTGATTTTTTCTTATATAACGGGGCGTTTTTCTGGGTCGGTTCCATTACTGGATTCAAGCCAGAAAGCCCCTAAAAGCGCCCTTCATGGCGCCAACAATCCGTCACCAGAAACCAACATGTAAAAACTTTTAAATAAGGTGCCATTTTCCCGACAGGTGGCACCGACGTCCCATTGCTGAAGGTTTGAGGGCAGGCTCATCATCCGCCGGGTATCGCTGTGCGTTCAGGCGCCAAGCCGCGCTGACACAGGACGTAATAACCGCATCGCTCATTGGAGCAACATTAGGATGATGACTGTCTATTTTCTTGTCATGACGATCTGTAGTGGCATGGAAGGCTGTGTGGAAGAGCGAAAAACCGGGCCGACCTACGCATCCAGGGAAATCTGCATTGAAACGGCCAAGGACATAACGCCGCGCAAAGGCGTCAAATATAAGTGCCGCAGCGAGAGGTTATGGGTTTCCAACGAAGTGAAACCCGTTGGAAGTTACGACGCGGTCGTTTCAACCAAGGTCAAGGAACAGCCTTTACCCTGAGTTGGGCGTAAACGCTTTGCGTCATCCTTCCAGTACCAGCGACATGTCCGGGTACCGAGCGCACATGAAATCGACGAATGCGCGGACTTTTGGCGCGGCCAGGCGCCTGGACGTGTGCAGGACCCAAAGCTGCGCTTCGACCGTCGATACGGTCCCCCACTGAACCAATTCCCCGCGGGCCAGTTGGCCCCAGGCAATGGACTGCGGAAGCAGCGCCGCTCCACCACCGGCGACCGCGGCGTCGCGAATCATCAGGAACGAGGAAAACCAGAGCCTGGGGATCGGTTCCAGGATCAGGCGCCCATCATCGAGCTTCCACTGGGTCGGCTGGACGTTGGAAAACACGATGGCCGGAACAGACCTGACCGCGCCGGGTTCCGGCTTGGCGACGCCGGGCGCGGCCACGACCACCAACCGGTCCTTGGCAAAGCAGCGTCCGACCAGATTGCTGTCCGGACGCGGATTGATCCGGATGGCGACGTCAAATTGCTCCTCGACCAGGTCCACCATGCGGTCCTCCGCCAGCACCTCGATCGTCACCTGCGGATAAGCTGCGCAGAACTGCGCCCCGATGCGCCCCATCGCCAGTTGTGAAAACAGCACCGGGGCCGCCACCCGCAAGCGCCCGCGCGGCGTCGAGACACCTTCCTGGGCCGCGGTCATGGCTTCGATGACTTCGCCCAGCGGACCTTCGGCCCGGGCAATCAGCACTTCGCCGGCTTCGGTCAGCTTCAGTCCACGGGCACTGCGCTCGATCAGCCTGACGCCCAGTTGTTCCTCCAGTTCGGCGATGCGCCGCGACAACGTCGCTTTCGACCGGCCGCTGGCACGGCTTGCCTTTCCCAACCCTGAGTGGGTGGCAACCAACGCAAAATCGATCAGCGCGTTCAGGTTCATGGTGTTCCACTTTTGAAACGAGGTGTCTGCATTCTGGCGCCTTCGTTTTATCCATGCAACGGCCTATCGTTTGCTCACCGCAATCGAAATCCCCCTTTGATACCCATGACAGGAGATTCACCCATGAGCATTTTGATCACCGGCGCCACCGGCACCCTTGGTTCACTCATCACCGCGCGGCTCGCCGAACAAGGCGCCGATGTGAAGGCGCTGGTGCGCCAGCCCGGCAAGCGCGAGTTTCCGGCAGGCGTCACCGAGATCATCGGCGACCTGACGGATGTAACCTCGATGCGCACCGCCCTTGCCTCCGTGCGCACGTTGTTCCTGCTCAATGCCGTCACGCCCGACGAAGTCACCCAGGCGCTGATTGCGCTGAACCTGGCCCGTGAAGCCGGCATCGAGCGCATTGTCTACCTGTCGGTCATACACGCCGACAAATTCACCGATATCCCGCACTTCACCGGCAAGCACACGGTGGAACGCATGATTGAAAGCCTCGACATACCGGCGACGGTCTTGCGTCCGGCGTACTTCATGCAGAACGACTTCATGGTCCAGCAGACCATCCAGGACTACGGGGTCTACCCGATGCCGATCGGCTCGGCGGGTGTCTCGATGGTCGATGTGCGCGACATCGCCGACATTGCCGTTGCCGAGTTGCTGCGACGTGACCGGGCGCCTGCTGCGCTTGAACGTGTCACGCTGGAGCTGGTCGGCCCACACGCCTTGACCGGTGCCTCCGTGGCGCAGGCCTGGTGTTCGGCCCTGGGTCGCGAAGTCGCTTATGGCGGCGACGACGTGGCCGCCTTCGAAGCGCAAATGGCCTCGTTCAGCCCAGGCTGGCTGGCCTACGACATGCGCCTGATGATGGCCGGTATCCAAAGGTTCGGCATGCAAGCCGAGGCAGGTACCGTTGAGCGATTGCAAGCCATCCTCGGCCGGCCGCTGCGCACCTATGAAGAGTTCGTTCGCGAGGCTGTCGGCAACGCCTGAATGCCCAGGCGTAGTGCGCTGCCGGTGGGAGGCCATTGCCTTCCACCGCGTTCGACAAATAGCTTCACATTTCACAATGAGCCGATACTGTAGCGACATCCCATTTCCCGAGCTTCGCCATGAACCCAAAGCTTGCCGAACCTGCCGTTGAAAACGATCTCTCCAGGCCTGAAGCGATCAGCCTGCGGATGGCCTTCTGGTTCTGGCTGAAACTGGGATTCATCAGCTTCGGCGGCCCTGCGGGGCAGATTTCGATCATGCACCAGGAACTGGTCGAACGGCGACGCTGGATCTCCGAGCGACGCTTCCTCCACGCGCTCAACTACTGCATGTTGCTGCCCGGGCCAGAAGCCCAGCAGTTGGCAACCTACATCGGCTGGCTGATGCATCGTTCCTGGGGCGGCGTCATCGCCGGCGCCCTGTTCGTCCTGCCGTCGCTCTTCATCCTGATCGCGCTGTCCTGGATGTACATCGCCTTCGGCGAAGTCCCGGTGGTGGCCGGCCTGTTCTATGGGATCAAGCCAGCGGTCACGGCGATCGTCGTTCAGGCGGCCCATCGAATCGGCTCGCGGGCACTGAAGAACAATTGGCTGTGGGCCATCGCCGCAGCGTCGTTCACGGCGATCTTCGCGTTCAACGTGCCCTTCCCCCTGATCGTGCTGGGCGCAGCGCTCATCGGTTATGTCGGTGGCCGCCTGGCACCGGAGAAATTCCAGGTCGGCGGGCATGGTGCTGCGAAAAAGTCGTTCGGCCCCGCCCTGATCGATGACGAAACGCCTACCCCCGATCACGCCCGTTTCAGTTGGCCGAGGCTCGCCTTCCTGGCGATGCTGGGTGTGTTGTTGTGGAGCCTGCCGATGGGCTTGCTGACTGCGCTGTTCGGCTGGGAAGGCACGTTGACGCAGATGGGTTGGTTTTTCACCAAGGCTGCCTTGCTGACCTTCGGCGGGGCTTATGCGGTGCTGCCTTATGTCTATCAAGGCGCGGTCGGTCACTACGGCTGGCTGACCCCGACCCAGATGATCGACGGCCTGGCGCTCGGCGAAACCACGCCCGGACCGCTGATCATGGTGGTGGCTTTCGTCGGGTTTGTCGGCGCCTATGTCTCGCAGGTGTTTGGCCCAGATCAGGTGTTCCTGGCCGGTGCCGTTGCGGCAGCCCTGGTGACCTGGTTCACCTTCCTGCCCTCCTTCCTGTTCATCCTGGCGGGCGGCCCGCTGGTGGAATCGACCCACAACGAACTCAAGTTCACCGCACCACTTACCGCCATTACCGCGGCGGTCGTCGGGGTGATCCTCAACCTCGCGTGTTTCTTTGGTTATCACGTGCTCTGGCCAAGCGGATTCAGCGCCAGTCTCGACTGGCCTTCGGCACTGATTGCGCTGGCGGCGGCGATCGCGCTGTTTCGCTTCAAGCGCGGCGTGATCCAGGTGTTGCTCGGCTGTGCGCTAGTGGGCTTGGCCGTGCACCTGTTGCGCTAGGGCTCGACATACGTTCGAGGGGCAACTTTTCCGGAAACTGATGTCTACCGCAAGCGCGGTACCTACCGCCTGACCGGAGACCGTTTCCCATGCGCCACCTCACCACCCTCGCCTTTGCAATCGTGTGCATGACGGCCCAGCAGACCCATGCTGAAGACCTCGATCGGGCGCGGGAACAGTACCTACGCTATTGGGAACAGCAGCGGGAAATGGAAAAAACCGAACGGGAAAATGACTCGCACCAAAAGGCCCAGGAGGCAATGGCTCGTGAAAAACGCAGGCATTACGAGCAGGTCCAGCGTGAGGATGCCAGGCGCAGGGCGGACTTCTATCGCCAGCGCGACAACGCTCGTCGCCAATGAACCTGCCTCGCCCGCTGTCAAACACAGGGAGGTCAGTCCTCCGCCGTTGCTCCGTCAGATCCTGTAATACATCGCCTCGTGGGAAGCATTGGAAATCGTTGTAGGATTTCTTCCCCAATTATTGTCAGGCCTGTATGAACACCCTCCAGGAACCTCCCAGTCGTTTTGCAACGAACATGACCTTTCCCAGTGCGGCGGTACCTTGCCTAGGCTCGTCGCAGCTCCCTGCCCTCGCATTGATCGTCCGGGGGCGCGAATAACCCATGGAATGGATAGCTGACCCCACGGCATGGCTGGGCCTGCTGACGTTGATCGTGCTGGAGCTGGTGCTCGGCATCGATAACCTGGTATTCATCGCCATCCTGGCCGACAAACTGCCCCCCGAACAACGTGACCGTGCCCGTGTCATCGGCCTGTCCCTGGCGTTGCTGATGCGCCTGGGCCTGCTGGCGAGCATTTCGTGGATGGTGACCCTGACCAACCCGCTGTTCGAAGTCCTTGGCAAGACGTTCTCCGGTCGGGACTTGATCATGCTGTTCGGCGGCGTGTTCCTGTTGTTCAAGGCAACCATGGAACTGCACGAACGACTCGAAGGCCACGTGGCGCAACGTTCCGGCAACGCAGCCTACGCATTGTTCTGGCCCATCGTGGCGCAGATCGTGGTGCTGGACGCGGTCTTTTCCCTGGATGCGGTGATTACCGCCGTGGGCATGGTGGAACACCTGTCGGTCATGATGATCGCGGTGATTTTCTCCATCGGCTTGATGATGATCGCGAGCAAGCCGCTGACCCGTTTCGTCAACGGCCACCCAACGGTCATCATGCTTTGCCTGGGCTTTTTGATGATGATCGGCTTCAGCCTCACCGCCGAGGGCCTGGGCTTCCACATTCCGAAAGGCTATTTGTACGCCGCGATCGGTTTCTCGATTCTGATTGAGCTGTTCAACCAACTGGCGCGCGCCCGTCGCAAGAAAAGCCTGCAAGGCGTAAGGCCGATGCGCGAGCGAACCGCCCACGCGGTGATGCGCTTGCTGGGCGGCCAAAGGCTGAGTGCCGATGAAGTCGGCGAGGAAATCGCCGACATGCTGGCCGGTGAAGAACCTGAACAGGTTTTCCATCGACGCGAACGGGTCATGATCAGTGGCGTGCTGCAATTGGCGGAGCGCCCGATACGCAGCGTGATGACCCACCGCGCGCAAATCGATCACCTCGACCTGGCAGACACACCGGACGAAATCCGCACGACGCTGATGTACTCCGCGTATTCCCGCTTGCCATTGATCCGGGAAGGACGCGTGGATGAACCCCTGGGCTTCGTCCACAAAAAAGAGCTGCTCAAGGAGTTACTGGCGGGCGATCAGCCGAACCTGGAAGCCATGGCGCGCAAAGCCATCAACCTGCTCGACAGTTTCACGATCCTCAACGCGCTGGAACAAATGCGCAAGGAATCGACCCACATCGCATTCGTTGTGAATGAATTCGGGGACTTCGTCGGCCTGCTGACCATGACCGACATCCTGGAGTCCATTGCCGGTGAACTGCCGGATGCCAGTGAAATCGGGGGGCCGAATATCGTCGCCCAGGACGGCGGTTTCCTCGTCAGCGGCGCCATGAATCTCAGCCAGGTTCGCGAACACATCGGCTTCCAGGCGACAGCGACGGAGGATTACCAGACGCTTGCCGGCTTGGTGATGAGCTTGCTGGACCGTCTGCCGATCATCGGAGACACCCTTCGCTGGCAAGAATGGAGCATGACCGTCGTGGGCGTCGAAGAGCGTCGGGTGACAAGGGTCTTGTTACGCGTCGAGGATCTCGGCTGACCGGTCCCATGAGAAGCCCTCGGAAAAACATGCTGGCCGAGCAGTATATGAAACGTATATGCTTCGCTTACGTTTCATATAGGAGCTACACAGTGGGCATTGTCAACATCGACGACGAACTCCACGATCAGCTGCGCAGGGCAACCAAGGTGTCCTGCCGCTCGATCAACGCGCAGGCGGCCTTCTGGATCAAGGTCGGCATGCTGTGCGAGACCAACCCTACCCTCAGCTTCAACGAGATCATCCAGCGCGAACTCAGTGACGCCGGTGTCACCGCGCAGCCACTGGAGGCCAGCTATCAATGATCAAGCGACCCGAGGAAGTGGCCTTGATGGCTGAATCCGGCCGGCTGCTGGCGTCAGTCTTCGAACGGCTGGACCGGACCTCTTTGATCGGCTTGTCGACGCTTCAGATCGATGAAATGGTCGAGCATATGATTGTCCGGGACCTCCAGGCCCGCCCTGCCAGCAAAGGGCAGTACGGGTATGGCTTCGTGCTGAACTGCTCGATCAACGAGGTGGTCTGCCACGGAGTGCCGTCGCGCTCGCAGCTGCTTCAAGACGGTGACATCGTCAATCTCGACATCACCTTGGAGAAGAACGGCTATATCGCCGACTCCAGCAAGACGTACCTGATCGGCAACGTCGATCCAGTTGCCAGGAAACTCGTCCGGGTCACCTACGAAGCGATGTGGAAAGGCATCCGCAGCGTCCGCCCGGGGGCACGCCTGGGCGACATCGGCTCAGCCATTCAACGCCATGCCACGCTCAACGGTTATTCCGTGGTCCGTGAATACTGCGGCCATGGCATCGGCCGGCAGATGCACGAAGAACCTCAGGTGCTGCACTTCGGCAGGCCGGGAACCGGGCTCGTCCTGCGTGAAGGCATGGTCTTCACCATCGAACCGATGCTCAACCAAGGTGCGCCGCACGTCAGGACCGAGGCCGACGGATGGACCGTGGTCACGAAGGACGGGGCGCTTTCCGCGCAATTCGAACATACCGTGGCGGTGACGCCTTGCGGTTTTTCGGTATTGACGTTGCGTGCTGATGAATCGGGCATGGTGGACGACCGATAGTTTCAGCGTGATGGACACCGCTGTCGTTCAATCGCTGAGATAACGTTCGAAACGCGCCGCCAGAAAGGCCCTCAACATCTGTACCGCAGGCGTCAGCGAAGTGCGGTGGGCGCACACCAATTGGAGCGGTGCTGGCTGGCCATAGTCCGGCGGGAAAACTTCCACCAGGCGGCCACTGCGCAGGTCGTCCATGACGTCGAGCCTGGATTTGTAGACGATCCCCTGCCCCGTCACCGCCCAGCGCCTGACGATATCGGCATCATCGCTGATGCGATTCCCGGCGACCTGGACCGTCTCCACCCCCTTGGGCGTCTGGAAACTCCAGCGTTCGAAGGTCTGCTCGCCCATCACATAACGAAGGCAATTGTGCCCGCTCAACTCGGCGGGCGTCCGTGGCCGGCCATGGCGCGCGATGTAGTCAGGGGATGCGCACACGGTCCGCCTGTTGGAGGGTTCCAGCGCCAAGGACACGAGGCTCGAGTCGGCCAACTGGCCGTAGCGGATGCTCGCGTCCAGGTGCTCGCTGAACAGATCCGCCACCTGGTCGCTGACGCGCAACTGCAACAGCACCTTGGGGTGCAACTGCTGGAACTCATCCAGCCACGGCAGCAACAGGTTGCGCCCGATGTCCGAAGGCATGGACAGGCGCAGCGTCCCGGCCACTTCATCGCGCCCCTGGGCCAGGGCAAGTTCGCCATCTCCCAACGCTTCCAGTGCCTGCCTCGCATGCGCCAGGTAGCGCTCACCGTCATCCGACAGACGCAGCCGCCTCGTGGAGCGCACGAACAACCGCACGCCCAGGCTTGCTTCGAGCCGCTGTACCGCGACGCTCGCGAGTGCCGGAGAGATGTCCAGCAACCGTGCCGCCGCAGAAAAACTGCCGACATCCGTCGTGGTCACGAACACCTGGAGGTCATCGACTCGAATGATTTTCTTCACGCTGCAGGGTCTCTCGATTCACCGGCGATTTTTTTCCGAACCATCGCCACGAGATTTTCGCCGACGCCCTCGACGCTGTTGTTCTGCGCAACGACCTGGGCCCCCTCCATCAAATAGGTGAGTTCCATCGCCACTTGGTTCGGCTCGGCCAGGCCGGCTTCGACACAGAGCGCCACCAACCGGAGGAACTGACGTTTTTTGTGTGCTTCGATGAGGGCGCGGGCCGGATGTGCCCGCTCAGGGATCTCCGCCAATGAATTGGTGAACGGACAGCCCCGATAGGATGAGGTCGACAGGTCCTGTGCGATGAATTCGGCAAATCCGAGAAGCTGCGCCTTGGGATCACCGGCGCGCTGCGCGGCCAGGGTTTCGAAGATTTCGGAGTATTGCTCGACGAGCAACCGCAGCCACTCAAGCACCAGCGCGTCTTTCGAATCGAAATGGCGGTAGACGGTCATCTTGGTCGACTTGGCCTTGGCCGCAATGGCATCCACCGTTACCCGGTGGATGCCTTCGGTAAAAAAAAGCTCCTCGGCTGCATCGAGAATCCGTTCTCGAGGGGCCAACTGGGGAATTCGTTCGGGCCGCATGACGTTCTCCGCTTGACTTTGATACTCAGCAGTATCGTACTATACCAATTAGTATCATTCGATACTGACGAGTAAATAATAACGCTTTTGCCAGGCTATTGGCTCGGAGAATGTGATGAAACCCGCTGAATACGCCGAATACGATGCACTGGGCCTGGCTGAGCTGATCGCCAGCGGCCAAGTCACCCAAGCCGAAGTTCGGGCCGCGGCACTGTCCGCCATCGAGCAGCTCAACCCAAGGATCAATGCCGTCGTTGAGGTTTGGGAAGATGAACCCGCCGCCGCTACCGGGCCGTTCGCCGGCGTGCCCTTTCTGGTCAAGGACCTCGGCTTGACCAGAAAGGGGCGCTTGAATGAATTGGGCAGTCGCCTGGCCGCCGGATGCGTCGCCGAGGAGGACTCCAATTTGATGGTCCGCTTGCGGCAGGCAGGGCTGATCACTCTCGGCAGGACCACCACGCCGGAACTGGCGGCCAGCACCACCACTGAAGCGGTTTTTTCGGGACCGACACGCAACCCCTGGGCGCTGGGTCGCAGTGCGGGTGGCTCTAGCGGAGGCTCGGCGGCCGCCGTCGCCGCTGGCCTGGTTCCTGCCGCGCACGCCACCGATGGCGGCGGTTCGATCCGTGTTCCTGCCGCCTCCACTGGATTATTCGGCCTCAAGCCCAGCCGGGGCAGGATTTCAATGGGCCCGGCGGTGGATGAGGTATGGGCCGGGCTCGCGGTTCATGGGGTAGTCAGTCGCACCGTGCGTGACAGCGCTGCCCTGCTTGATGCAACCCAGGGTGCAGCCGTGGGCGATCCGTTTGAGATCGCCAAGCCGCAGCGTGCCTATTTATCGGAAGTGACCCGCGAGCCGGGATCGCTGCGCATTGGTCTTCTGGTGCATCCACTGAATGCCACTCATTCTGTCGAACCGATCGCCAATGCGACTCGCCATGTCGCCGTCCAGCTCCAAGGCATGGGACACAACGTGGAAGAAGTCTGCCTCGACATTGGCCTCGGTTGGGAAGGTTTTGTCGAGATGAATGCCCGGTTTTGGTCAGCCAACACCGCTGCCTGGATCAACGCCATCGCCGCCGGAACCGGCCGCCCCATCGATGCCAGCACGCTTGAGCCGGCCACGCTGTCGCTACACCGGATGGGCACTGAACTCACTGCCACCGATTTGCTGGAGGCCATGCACTACAGGAATGTCGTGACCCGCAGCCTGGGCAACTTTTTCTGCAAATACGACATCCTGCTGAGTCCGACGCTGCCAGCGCTGCCGCCCGCATTGGGTCGGTACAACGAAGGCCAGGAGCAGTTGGATGGCAAGGGCTGGATGCACCGCGTATTCAACCATTCGCCTTTCACCGCGTTGGCCAATGTAACGGGGTCCCCTTCCATGTCGGTGCCACTGGCGTTTGATCCGGAAACAGGCTTGCCTATCGGCGTGCAGTTCTCGGCGGGTTTTGGTCGGGAAGACATGCTGCTGCGCCTGGCAGGACAATTGGAGCGTGCATTGCCTTGGACGGCGCGCAGACCTCAGGTCTGGGCTGGGAAGTCATGACACGCTGAATCAATGTCCGGGCATCGGACGGCCCGGGCGCTTCATACCGTGCTCCTGTCCTGTCGAGTCCGGGTTCAGGGCGCGGCTTGACTGAGGCAATCGTGGCATACGCAGCAACAGGCCGATTTCCTCTGCGCTGACGGCCTTGCTGAAAAAGTGGCCTTGGATTTCATCGCAGCCGTTGTCGCGTAGGAAGGTCTGCTGCTCTTCGGTTTCGACACCTTCGGCAATGACCTTGAGGTTCAGTCTATGCCCCAGCGAAATCACCGCGGTGGCGATGGCCTTGTCGTTTTCGTTGTCGGGCAGGTCGCGCACGAAAGACTGGTCGATCTTGAGCCTCGCAATCGGGAAGCTCTTCAACGCTGCAAGGCTGGAATAACCGGTACCGAAGTCGTCGATCGAGAGACTGGTGCCCATTGACTGCAGCGCCTTCATTTTACTGATGGCTTGCTGGAGGTCTTGCATGATCAGGCTTTCGGTCAGCTCCAGCTCAAGGTACATCGGCTCCAGCCCGGACTCTTTCAGGGCATGGTTGACCCGGTCGATCAGGTTCCTTTCGACGAACTGGCGCGCCGAGATGTTCACCGACACGGTAATCGGCGGCAAGCCGGCCGCCTGCCACGCCTTGTTCTGCCGGCATGCGGTGTGGATCACCCAGTCGCCGATGGGCACGATCAGGCCGGTTTCTTCGGCCTGGGGAATGAACTTGATGGGCGACACCATGCCAAGTTCGGGGTGCTGCCAGCGAATCAACGCTTCCACGCCAATGATCTGGCCCGACTGCAAGTCCACCTGTGGCTGGTACAGCAGCAGGAACTCGTCATTGTCGAGGGCGTTTCGAAGCCCATCCTGCATGGCCAGCTTGCCCTGTACCTGGGTATTCATCTCACTCGTGTAGAACTGGAAGCTGTTGCGACCCAACTCCTTGGCCCGGTACATGGCGGCGTCCGCATTGCTGATCAACGTATCGGTGTCTGCGCCGTCGGCAGGGTAAGTCGCCAGCCCCATGCTGCAGGTGACGTGGAGTTTATGGCCGCTGAGGTGGATCGGTTGCAGGATCGCTTCCTGGAGCTTGTGCAGGACGGGCGTCACACCGTCGAGGTCCGAGGGCTGGTCGAACAGGATGATCACGAATTCGTCGCCACCTAGCCGAACAACGGTGTCGGTCCGGCGGACACACTCCACCATGCGCTGGGCCACAGTCTTCAGCAGTTCATCCCCAGCACTGTGCCCGAGGCTGTCATTCACCAGTTTGAATTTGTCCAGGTCGAGAAACACCACCGTTACCAGCCGGTTGTAGCGCTGGGCATAGAGCATGGCCTGCTTGAGGCGGTCTTCGAGCAGCGTGCGATTCGGCAACCCAGTCAGCACGTCATGATCGCCCATGAAGCGAATGCGCTTTTCCGTCAACTGGCGTTCGATGGCAATCCCGGCGAGGGGTGTCGCCAGATCGATCAGTTGCGTCTCGGCCCGGCTGGGGCTGCGCACGGTCTTGGCATACAACGCGAACGTCCCCAGTACTTTTCGCTCATGGGACAGGATCGGCGTCGACCAGCAGGCACGAAACCCGTAGGGCTCGGCGATTGAACGGTACGCCTCCCACAGCGGATCCTGCTGGATATCCGTGACGATCACCGGTTCTCGGCGATACGCCGAAGTACCACATGAACCGACGTTCGGACCGATTTCGATCCCGTCGATGATCTGGCTATAGGCTTTGGGCAAACTGGGCGCAGCCCCGTGGTGCAGGTGCTTGCCTTCCTCATCCAGCAAGAGGATCGACACCATCATGCCCTCCAGCTGGGACTCGACCAGGTGAGCCAGGCTGTCGAGCACCTCGGCAAGCTCGGTGCTCCTGGCGATCAGTTCCAGGACACGGCCTTGTCCGGCACGGATGATCGCCTCTTGCTCCAGCCGGCTGTTCTGCACGGCGAGCCGTTCAGTGGCGATGCTCAATTGCGCGGTTCTTTTTTCCAACTGAAGCCGGTCCTCGAGGAACTGATTCACCGCGCGCGCCATGTTGCCGATTTCGTCATTCCCATGGTCCGGCATCATCAAATGCGTTTTTTCTGTGTGTTCCTGACGCAATTGGCGGCTTATCTCATTCAGGCGCACGAGCACATGACGGCCCATGAAGACCCTGCCCACAAACCAGGCGAGCACCAGGCTGGCGCCCAACATGATCAGCACCCATTGCTGGCTACGGTTCGAGGCCTCGACCAGCCGCTGCACGGCTGCACGATAATCCTCGGTGTAGGCATTCGACTGCGCACGGGCCAAGGCGACCAAGACCCCGGCCTGATCCTGCAGCTCCTCGTTGAAGCGCTTTATGACGTTGTGCTGATCGATGAGCGTCCGGCGCAGGGAAAACAGATCGGGCTTGCCCAAGTCAGCGTCAAGTGAAGCAGCCTCGGGTGACAAACGTTCATAGCGCATCCGCAGTCGTCGCACCGCCTCATCGTCAGCCGCCTGCGAGAGATCGAAAAGCAACACCGCCCGCTCCAGGCTGGCCGGGGTGCTGGCTGCCGTCAACCGGGCGGTGCGATCCTCAAGGGCCTGCTCGAACGTAATCTCGGTTTGCAGCAGGCTTTCACGCAACTGTGCAACGATATTGGCGGTATTGCGGAACAGCTGGCTCGACTGATGCATATCGAGTACCGCCACGGCACTGTTCGCGGCGGTCAACTGCTGGACCAACTGATCGAGCGCTTCCAGCTGTTCGACGGTCGCGGCATGGCTCGAACGCAGGACATCGGGCGAACGGGTTGTCAGGAACTGGTCCGTCTGGCGTTCGATCAGCAAGGTGCGCTGCACCATGTCCTGGCCATTTTGCATACGGACCAGCCGTTCATCCGTCAGTTGGCGAGTGGCGTTGTTCGAGGACCGCAACGCGTAGACCGCAGTGGCTCCTCCCGCGAGGATCAACAGCGCCAGCGCCAGAAACGCCAGCGCGAACTGGGCGCGCAGTGATTGTGGCCATAGCTGGCGTCCAATCCGGGAAAAAATATCCAACATCAGGGGTTCCACTGGCGGCGATAGATATCTCGATAGCCGTTATCCGGATCGTATTGGGATTTTTTTCCACCATCGAAGGCGATATTGTCGGCGTTGACCAAGTGTATCGGCGCGATGAAGCCGCTCACCGGTTGGCCTGCAAACAACCGGTTCAATTCGTCCATCACTTGCCAGCCATGCAGGTTGAGCGGCTCGGCGACGGTAACGGTCTGGTAGGTTTTCGCCTGGATGCGCAGGAAAGCCGAAGCGCTGCCATCCCCGGCAGACAGCAGACTGACGCCATCACTGGGGATCGCGGCGCCGGTCAACGAGGCAATCGAGTAGTCGAAATAGATATCATTGATCGCCAGCGTGTGGGTCCAGCGCTTGCCGTAGCGTTGGAGCAATTCCCTGGTCACGGCAGGCATCTTCTCGCTGCTTTCGGAAATCGCGACATCGCGTACTTCCAGCATCGAACATTCACGACAGGCCCGAATGACACTTTCCATGGCCTTGGCTTTCGTCGTAGCGATGCTGTACCTGGAATCGGTCAGGATAACCACGCCGGCATGTCCGCCTGACTGCGCCACTGCCGCCATGGCAGTAAGGCGTGCCACTTCAAGCGGGTCGCTCGTGACGTTCATGGCCACCGGCGTACCGTCAATCGGCCCGGGGTGCACCCCGGCGTGCCAGCCGACCACCGGGATGTCCTGGTCGGCGAAGCGCATCAGCGCCGCGTTGTTTTCAAGGGCATCGGAGCCGCACAGGATAAGGCCATCGGGCTTCGCCGCCAGGGCATCGGAAAAGGCCTTGGCGCGACCGGACGCGGAGCCTGCGCCATCGAATATCCTCAGCGTCCACCCCATCGCGCTGGCTGCCTCCCGGGCACCTTGCGCGACACCGACAATGCCACCGTTGCGCAAGTCCTCTGCGACAAGCGCGATACTCTTGCCCCGCTGGGCTGGCGGACCGGCCTGCGGACCGCTCCAGCGGACGGCCCCGAGGGTGGCCTTGGCTACGATTTCCTGGGCTTGGGCCACCGTCACCGTGGCAGCCGCTTCGTTGGGTTGCTCCTGGCCGTAGCCGGAAGTTGCCGCAAGGAAGCAGGAGACCGCAATTGACGTCATCCAGCGTAGCGACGGCCCGATCAAACAGGTTCGATCATCCCAAATGAGGCGGGATCCAGGACCGGTGGCGCGTTCATAGTCTGGCATGGCGTCCCTTTGCCAAGAGTGCAGTACCGAAAGGATAGTCGGGTTCTGCACTTATCAAGGCCTTTTCAAGCCGCCGACCGCCTCCAGGCCGGCGACCCAGCGCCCAACTTACTTGCGCCCCTCGAAATTGACCATCCAGGCGATCCCGAAACGGTCTTCGAACATGGCGAAGCGTTCCGCCCAGAACGTCTTCGCCATTGGCATGTACACGCTGCCCCCCGCGCTCAAGCCGTTGAACAGCCGCTCGGCCTCCTCCGCGCTGTCGACGTTGAGGGAAACCGACACGCCTTGCGGCTTGCGATACGGCTGGCCTGGCGGGCAGTCGGACGCCATCAGGCTGAAGGCGCCCACGGTCAGGCAAGTGTGCATGATCAGGTCTGGGTCCTTGGGCATGCCGACGTCTTCGGGTGCCTCGGCAAAGGACATGGAAAACAGCTCGCCGCCCAGCACGTCCTGGTACAACGCGAAGGCTTCCTTGCAACGACCATCGAAGGTCAGGTAGGGAATGATTCTCATGGTGTGCTCTCCTTTCATCCGTTTCACGATTGACTGGATATCTGCGCCCGCAGGCGTTCTTCCTGTGCCTGTAGTTCGGGGGTAAAGCTCTCGCCGAATTCCTCGAGTTCGAAGATCTGGCGGATCTCGATCTCACTGTCGCTGATCATCGGGTTCGGACAGCGCTTGACCCAGTCGATCGCCTCCTGCAGTGACTGGACCTTGAAAATCCAGAATCCGGCGATCAACTCGCTGGTCTGGGCGAACGGCCCCTCGACCACGGTCCGGTCCTTGCCGGAAAACTGCACGCGCACACCCTGGGAGCTGGGATGCAGGCCTTCGCCGGCGAGCATCACCCCCGCCTTGACCAATTCTTCGTTGTAGGCGCCCATGGCAGCCAGCAGCTGCGCGCTGGGCATTTCTCCGACTTCCGACTCCGGACTGGCCTTGACGATCACCATAAATCGCATGCTCATATCTCCTGGGAATGAATGGACCAAGCCGTCCGTGTGGCGGCTCTACAGGGTAGTCGAATGGCGATGGCTCGAATCGACAGCCTGGCGGGGTTATTTTTTCGAAGCGTGGTCAGACCGGGAATGAGTTGATCAGGCATGTCATTGCGCGATACCTGACAGCCGAAATAGCGATTGGTTAGCCGCCCGACCCTCGCCTTATATTTTCAGGGTCAAAAAGTCCGTCGATGAATAATAAAGCGAGAGCCCGCTCATGATTAAGATGCTAGCCGCTGTACGCAGGAAACCCGGCATGACCCATGTTGAATTTCTTGACTATATAGAGCACCAGCACGGAAAGATCGCCCAAGCCAAGCCCCTGGGCGTCAAGCGCTACGTCCAGAACCATGTCATCGACGCAGCCTTTGGCGTCGATTCCGATAACGCCTACACGCAAACATTTCACAGGGATTCCATTACGGAATTGTTCTTTGAAAACATGTCGGGCCTGATCGCCACATTCAGCGACCCCTATACCCAGCAAACCACGGGACCTGATGCCAAGAACTTCGCTGACCTTTCCAAGCAGGTTGCGCAACTGATGGATGAGGTCGAGCTGTCCGAAACCGGCACATTGCCCACGAATTGGAAAGCGATGCTTTTCCTCAAAAAGAACCCCGCGGTGCAGCTCGAGGCTTTTTTCAGCGCGTGGGATCGCGCCCATGCTGCGGCAGCGAGTGAATGTCCGGCGTTTCAGAAGGCCCTGCGCAGGCACGTTCGCGCCCGGTATATGCCCGAAGGTGACCGGGTGACGTCTTATTTCGGGCCGGACATAGGCGTCTACGAAGGCGTTTCCAGCCTGTGGTTCGAAAACGAAGCGGACCTTCAAGGTTTTCGGCAGTACCAGAGGTCGTTGTTCCAGCAGCTTTCCGACGAAGGGATCGCGCTGTCGTCAGAATCGTTTTTCGTCTATGTGAAGGAAGTTGTCATTCTGGATCTGGGTCAATAAACCATCCGCAATCACAGCCCGGCGATTGCGAACGCAGGGCTGGCCCTGAATAAAAAGGACGACTATCAAAGCCGTCCTTTTTATTTATTCCCGGGCTTGGCTCAAACAGGCTCGGCCAATAGCGCGGTGGACTCGCGCATGATCCGGGCATGCTCCTCCTTGTCACCGCCATTCTTTTCGATCTCGCACAGGCGCGCGGAGTTCTCGACGACCAACTGGCAACGCTCCCAACGTCGCGCTTCGAATCGGGCCAGGGCCGTCTGGAGTTCACTTTCGGCCAGCAGTTCCTCAGCTAGCACGATGGCACTCTCGATGCCGATCCCAGCTCCGGAAGCCAAGTGAGGCGTGGTGGCATGCACCGTATCCCCGATCATCACGATACGGCCTTGGTGCCAGGGCAACGGCACCAGTAGATTGGCCAGCGGGCGGTAGTCGATATGGGCGCCCGGCTCATTCAGTTGCGGCACCAGCGTTTGCAGGATCGGGGCGGGGAACTCGCCCAGCAGACGTGCCATCTCACCAGGCCAGGTGGCAGGATCGATCCATTCGGAAAAATCGCGGTTCTCCATCAGGAACATGTACATGTGCGTGTCGGAAATCGGATTGACACCGACCTTGGTGCGTCCCAGCCAATGAGTGGGCCGGACGATTTCGGGTGGGCGCCTCACCACCGCGCGCCAGACACTTTGATGGATGGGTTTTGGCGACGGTGCTTGCGGGAAAAATTCCTTGCGCATCCGCGAATGCACACCGTCAGCGGCGATGACCAGTTCATAGCGTTCAGCGGTCCCGTCGGTGAACGACACTTCAACGCCGTCGTCCTGTTGGCTGATGGTGTCGTAGCTGATGCCGAGGCGCACGCGGGTGCCCACTTCCCTGGTTTTGTCGGCGAAGATCCGCGCCAGCACCGGGCGCAGGATGCCGCCGCCACAGGGGATCGGTTTATCGCTGACCGGAGGTCGAAGTGCCAATTGCACGATCAGCTCGCCTGCCGGTGAAAACACATCGAAGTTGGTCGACAGGTACCCTTCCCCAGCCACCCGTTCAAGGATTCCAATCGTATCCAGGGCTCGCAACGTAGGCCCACTGAGGGTGATACCCGCCCCCAGCGGACACCACAGTGGGTCTATTTCCACCAGGTCGACTTCGACGCCCTGGCGGGCGAGTTGGATAGCCGCGGTCATACCGGAAAACCCGCCTCCGATCACCAGGACCTTATTGACTGCTGCAATCATCGCGCTCTCCTAATTATTCTTATTTCAATCGGGCGGACATTGCCTGACGCACCGACAAGCTCTGCGGCGTCATCGAATCAACGCCGCAGAATCATGAGAATGCCGACGAAAAATGCCGGATCAGCCACGAGACTATCGAATCGGGAACCAGCGCTGAAATCGCTTTGCACAATCCGAGGTATCGCTGCCGGCGATGGGTCTGGCCAGTCCATAGATGATCCAGCCACCCCAAACCCATGGCGAGGGGATTTAGCGAAACG
>NZ_JAOSHO010000100.1 GCF_025917275.1 Pseudomonas agronomica
AGCACATCGTCCGCCGACCACAACGCATCGCCCTGTTGCAGCACATCGCCGAACAGGGCTCGATCACCCGCGCCGCCAAGAGCGCAGGCCTGAGCTACAAGGCCGCATGGGACGCGATCGACGAACTGAACAACCTGGCGGACCAGCCTCTGGTCGAACGCAGCGTGGGCGGCAAGGGCGGTGGTGGCGCGAAACTGTCGGAGGAAGGGCTGCGCGTCCTGCGCCTCTATCAGCGCTTGCAAACCTTGCAGGCGCAACTGCTTGAAGCGAGCGAGGACGCAGGGGACCTGGGGCTGCTCAGCCGATTGATGCTGCGCACCAGTGCCCGGAACCAGCTGCATGGCAAAGTCCTCGGCATCGAGGCCCAAGGTCACAACGACCGGGTGCGCGTGGAGCTGGCCCGCGGCCTGGTCATCGACACGCAGATCACCCACGACAGCACGCTGCGCCTGGAACTGGAAACCGGTACCGAAGTGGTCGCCTTGATCAAGGCCGGTTGGCTGGAGCTATACCCCGCTGATCAGCCAGAGCATCCGGGGGCCAATACGCTGCGCGGGGTAATCGAAGACATCGCCGCCGCCGAAAACGGCCCCAGCGAGGTGCGCATCGGCCTGCCCAATGGCCAGACCTTGTGTGCCCTGGTTGATCCGTCGCTGCTCAGAGAGCGAAACCTTGAGGCCGGCTCACCGGTGCAAGTGTGTTTTTCGCCGTCGAATGTGTTGCTGGGCACGCCGTTGTAGCCCGCTGAAACAAAAGCTTCATCGACCCGCTTTAAGGTGACTGCCAAAACCAGCAGGGAGCCTGATGATGAGCCTATTAGAAGATAACCAATCCACCGACCTGGAAAACATCGTCGGTTTGAGCCGTCGCCGCTTCATTGGTGCCGGCGCCCTATGCGGTGCGGCGATGTTCCTGGGCGGCAACCTGCTGAGCCGCAGCGTCATGGCCGCCGCCGTGAGCGAAGGCAACAAACGCATGCTGGGCTTCGACGGCATCGCCGCCGCGACGACAGACACCATTACGCTTGCGCCAGGCTACAAAGCCTCGGTGTTGATCAGTTGGGGCCAGCCACTGCAAAAAAACGCACCGGCATTCGACCCCAGCGGCAACGGCACCGCCGGCGCGCAGGAAGTGCAATTTGGCGACAACAACGACGGCATGAGCCTGTTCCCAATGCCAGGGGACGAAAACCGTGCGTTGATGGCAATCAACAACGAATACACCAATTATCGCTATCTCTTCCCCCATGGCGGTCAGCCGCAGTCGGCCGAAGAAGTGCACAAGGCCCAGGCCTGCGAAGGCGTGTCGGTGATCGAGATCGAACGTCGTCGCGGTCAATGGCAGTTCGTCCAGGATTCTCGCTACAACCGCCGGATCCACGGCAACACTCCGATTCGCCTGAGCGGCCCGGCTGCCGGTCACGACTGGGTGAAAACCAGTGCCGACAAAAGCGGCAAGAAAGTGCTGGGGACTTTCCAGAACTGCGCCAATGGCATGACGCCGTGGGGCACTTACCTGACCTGTGAAGAAAACTTCACCGACTGCTTCGGCAGCAGCAAGGCCGACCTGAAATTCGATGACGCGCAAAAGCGCTACGGCGCCACCGTCACCAGCCGCGAGATCAACTGGCACCCGCATGACCCGCGCTTCGACCTGGCGAAGAACCCCAACGAACTCAATCGCCATGGCTGGGTGGTGGAAATCGATCCATTCGACCCAAAATCCACTCCGGTGAAACGCACGGCCCTGGGCCGTTTCAAACACGAAAATGCTGCCCTCGCACAAACCCATGACGGTCGCGCCGTGGTGTACATGGGCGACGACGAACGCGGCGAATTCATCTACAAATTCGTCAGCCGGGATCGCATCGACCACCGCAACGCCAAGGCCAACCGCGACTTGCTGGACCATGGCACCCTGTACGTGGCGCGCTTCGACGCGGGCGATGGCAACCCGGACCATCCGAAAGGCAAGGGCCAGTGGATCGAGCTGAGCCACGGCAAGAACGGCCTCGACGCCAGCAAGGGCTTCAATGGCCAGGCCGAGGTGCTGATCCACGCGCGCCTGGCCGGCAGTGCCGTGGGCGCGACTCGCATGGACCGCCCTGAGTGGATCGTGGTCAGCCCCAAAGACGGCCAGGTCTATTGCACCCTGACCAACAACGCCAAGCGCGGCGAAGACGGCCAACCGGTGGACGGGCCAAACCCACGGGCCAAGAACGTCTACGGGCAGATCCTGCGCTGGCGCACCGACCGCGACGACCACGCCTCCAACACCTTCGAGTGGGACCTGTTCGTGGTCGCGGGCAACCCGACGGTACATGCCGGCACCCCGAAAGCCGGGTCGTCCAACGTCAATGCACAGAACATGTTCAACAGCCCCGACGGCCTGGGCTTCGACAAGGCCGGCCGGCTGTGGATCCTCACCGACGGCGACTCCAGCAACGCCGGGGACTTCGCTGGCATGGGCAACAACCAGATGCTCTGCGCCGACCCCGATACCGGTGAAATCCGCCGCTTCATGGTCGGGCCGGTGGGTTGTGAAGTGACCGGGATCAGTTTTGCGCCGGACCAGAAGGCCTTGTTCGTGGGGATTCAGCATCCCGGGGAAAACGGCGGCTCGACCTTCCCCGAGCACCTGCCCAATGGCAAGCCGCGGTCTTCGGTGATGGTGATTACCCGCGAAGACGGCGGCGTCATCGGCGCCTGATCTGGCCTCATCGCGAGCAAGCTCGCTCCCACAGTGGATCTACGGTGTACCGTCTATCCTGTGGGAGCGAGCTTGCTCCGGGCGGCGATCCGACGATAGCGTCAGCACAGCCACCACCTATCTGCCTCCGTCTGCGCTACCATGCTGGGCCGGACGCGGCAGCCCTGCCGCTGCGCAGGAGTCAGCATGTCCCATCCGTTCGAAACCCTCACGCCCGACCTCGTGCTTGATGCCGTTGAAAGCATCGGTTTTCTCAGCGACGCCCGCGTGCTGGCCCTCAACAGCTACGAAAACCGCGTCTATCAGGTCGGCATCGAAGACGCCGAGCCGCTGATCGCCAAGTTCTATCGCCCCCTGCGCTGGACCAACGAAGCCATCCTGGAAGAACACCAGTTCACCTTCGAACTGGCCGACCGCGAGGTGCCGGTGGTGGCGCCGCTGATCCACAACGGCGCCAGCCTGCACGAGCACGCCGGGTTTCGTTTCACCCTGTTTCCCCGCCGCGGCGGCCGCGCGCCGGAGCCGGGCAATCTCGATCAGCTCTATCGCCTGGGCCAGTTACTGGGGCGCCTGCACGCGATCGGCGCGACCCGTCCGTTCGAACACCGTGAAGCGCTGGGCGTGAAGAATTTCGGCCACGACTCGCTGGACACCGTGCTGCAAAGCGGCTTCGTCCCTCGCAGCCTGTTGCCGGCCTACGAATCGGTCGCCAGGGACTTGCTCAAGCGCGTTGAGGATGCCTACGCCAACACGCCCCACCAAAACATCCGCATGCACGGGGACTGCCATCCCGGCAACATGATGTGCCGCGACGAGGTGTTCCACATCGTCGACCTGGACGATTGCCGCATGGGCCCGGCAGTGCAGGATTTGTGGATGATGCTCGCCGGGGACCGCCAGGAGTGCCTGGGGCAGCTGTCGGAATTGATGGACGGCTATCAGGAATTCCATGATTTCGATCCCCGCGAGTTGGCACTGATCGAACCATTGCGAGCCCTGCGCCTGATGCATTACAGCGCCTGGCTGGCGCGGCGTTGGGATGACCCCGCTTTCCCGCGAAGTTTCCCATGGTTTGGCAGTGAGCGTTACTGGGGCGACCAGATATTGGCGTTGCGCGAGCAATTGGCGGCGCTCAATGAAGAGCCGTTGAAGTTGTTCTGATTGGGCGCGGTCCCAACAGCCACTGAAATCCTTGTGGGAGCGAGCTTGCTCGCGATGGCGATGTATCAGTCAATATAAATGGTGGCTGTTCCACCGCCATCGCGAGCAAGCTCGCTCCCACAGGGGACCTGCGGTGGAACGACTTCCTAATAAGGTTCACAGCACAACCAGACAAATCTCCTTACAATCACTCCCTTTGTTAGCTGCCTAAGCAAGGATTCTGCATGCAAGCCGCCAACCCGCGTCGCGGGTACATCCTGGGCCTGAGTGCCTACATCATCTGGGGTCTGTTCCCGATCTATTTCAAAGCCATCGCCAGCGTGCCGTCGGTGGAAATCATCATCCACCGGGTGCTGTGGTCCGCCCTGTTCGGCGCGGCGTTGCTGATGGTCTGGAAACACCCGGGCTGGTGGCGCGAGTTGCGGGACAATCCACGTCGCCTGGCGATCCTGGCCTTGAGCGGCACGTTGATCGCGGCCAACTGGCTGACCTACGTCTGGGCGGTAAACAACGGTCGGATGCTCGAAGCCAGCCTGGGCTACTACATCAATCCGCTGGTCAACGTATTGCTGGGCATGCTGATCCTAGGCGAGCGCCTGCGCCGCATGCAGTGGCTGGCGGTGGGGTTGGCGGCACTCGGAGTGGCCCAGCAGGTCTGGCAAGTGGGCAGCCTGCCGTGGGTCTCACTGGCGCTGGCGCTGACGTTTGGCTTCTACGGACTGATCCGCAAGCAGGCGCCTGTCAAGGCTTTGCCGGGGTTGGTGGTGGAAACCTGGATGCTGGTGCCGATCGCCATCGCCTGGTTGCTGTTCAACCCGTCGGCCACCAGTGCCCAAGCCGCATTCTGGACCACCTCTGAAGCCTGGTGGCTGGTAGCGGCCGGCCCGGTGACGTTGGTTCCGCTGGTGTGCTTCAACGCCGCAGCGCGGCATTTGCCCTACACCACGCTGGGTTTCTTGCAATACATCGCCCCGACGCTCGTGCTGCTGCTCGCAGTGCTACTGTTCGGTGAGCATCTGTCGTCCAGCACGTTGGCGGCGTTCATCTTTATCTGGGCCGGGCTGGCTGTGTATAGCGTCGATGCCGTGATCAGTATGCGTCGGCGCAACTGATCAAAAAACACACAAACCCCTACAGGCCACGTCCGGCGTGGCCTGCGCGTTTCCTTCCCAAGGTTATCCACAGCGTGATCCCCGCCGTTTGTGCACAAGCCCTTGAAAACTGGTGATTTTTTGATCATTGGTCGCTGAGCCCCGACAGGCTTGGGCCAGGGCCGGGTCTCTACAGGTTATCCACAGGCAGGCGCAGTTTTTCCTTGGATAACCTTGTCAGGCTTCGTCGCTGAATTTCAGCTCAACCATCAGCTCATCGGCCAAGGTCTCCAGGCGTTCCTGCAATGCTTCCAGCGACAGGGTCAAGGGCACCCCAAGGATCGCCTCGGCATGAAACAGCAGTTCACTGCTCATGGGCGCCGGCCGGACATGGGTTACCAGACGCTCGACATTCACGCCCTGCTCGCTTAACAACCGGGTGATATCCCGCACGATGCCAGGACGATCATTACCCACCAACTCCATCGCAATGGGTTTCCACATGCAGGATTCTTCAACGGCGCTTTCCGCGATCAACACGCGAATGCCGTGGACCGACAATCCCTGCAAGGCTTCGATCAATTCTTCATGGGCCTCGGCCGGGGCGCTGAGGCGCAGGATCCCAGCAAACTGCCCGGCCAGGTGCGACATGCGGCTCTCCAACCAGTTACCGCCGTGCTCGGCGATGCAATCGGCGATGCGCTCGACCTGCCCGGGTTTGTCCGGGGCGAAAACGGTGATGACGAGGTGGTCCATGGCGCAGTTCTCTTGTTGATGGAGCGGACAGTATAGGCAAGGCAGAAAGATCTACACCGAGCACGCTCTCGTGGTGAAGGAGTTGCGTAGGAGCTGCCGAGCGAAGCGAGGCTGCGATTTTTTGATCTTTGGTTTTGCTCGAGATTGAGGCGTCTGGGAAAAGATCGCAGCCTCGCTTCGCTCGGCAGCTCCTACAGGGGAGTATGCTTCCTGGCCACAGATATGTGTACGAACTGTAGATTTATCTGGAACAATCCATCTATTTTTTGAGAACATCACGTTCCGCGCTGTGACTGTACTGCTTTAGTCGGTCGCGGAACGACGCAATTAGTCTAATTTTCACAAGCGCAATTGATCATGTAGTATGCCGCAGCGCGCACTACATAATCGTACTGCGAGATGTTCCACCGATGTCTGCCAAGGCCGGTCGCATCCCTGTAAAGCCCCGTCAGCAAGGCTTGATCACCCAGCCGCCAGCGATGGCATGTACTGGTTCAGGGGTTTGTGGTTTAAATGTCCCGAGGCTTCATTGTCAAAATCGAAGAGCTGAAAAGCGCAATAGCTGAGCAGAGTGAGGCAAGCAATGACTGAACACGTTCAAGTCGGTGGCCTGCAGGTCGCCAAAGTCCTGTTCGACTTCGTGAATAACGAAGCCATTCCCGGAACCGGCCTCACCGCCGACGCATTCTGGGCCGGCGCCGACAAGGTCATCCACGACCTGGCTCCGAAGAACAAAGCCCTACTCGCCAAACGCGACGATTTCCAGGCGCGGATCGACGCCTGGCACCAGGCACGTGCCGGCCAGGCCCACGACGCCGTGGCTTACAAAGCCTTCCTGCAAGACATTGGATACCTGCTGCCAGAAGCGGCGGACTTCCAGGCCACGACCCAAAACGTCGATGACGAAATCGCCCGCATGGCCGGCCCGCAACTGGTGGTGCCGGTGATGAACGCCCGCTTCGCCCTCAATGCCTCGAACGCCCGCTGGGGTTCGCTGTATGACGCGCTGTACGGCACCGATGCCATCAGCGAGGCCGATGGCGCGGAAAAAGGCAAAGGCTACAACAAGGTGCGCGGCGACAAGGTCATCGCCTTCGCCCGCGCCTTCCTCGACGAAGCAGCCCCGCTGGCGGCCGGCTCCCATGTCGATTCCACGACCTACAAGATCGTCGACGGCAAACTGGTGGTCACCCTCAAGGGCGGCACCAACAGCGGCCTGCGTGACGATGCCCAGTTGATCGGCTTCCAGGGCGATGCCTCGACGCCAACCGCCGTGCTGTTGAAACACAACGGCCTGCACTTCGAAATCCAGATCGACGCCAGCACCCCGGTCGGCCAGACCGATGCCGCCGGTGTCAAAGACATCCTGATGGAAGCCGCGCTGACCACCATCATGGATTGCGAAGACTCGGTTGCCGCCGTCGATGCCGACGACAAGGTGGTGATCTACCGTAACTGGCTCGGCCTGATGAAGGGCGACCTCGCGGAACAAGTCGCCAAGGGCGGCCAGACCTTCACCCGGACCATGAACCCGGACCGCGTCTACACTGCCGCAGACGGTTCGAGCGTGACACTGCATGGTCGTTCGCTGCTGTTCGTGCGCAACGTTGGACACCTGATGACCATCGACGCGATCCTGGACAAGGACGGCAACGAAGTGCCGGAAGGTATCCTCGACGGCCTGGTTACCAGCCTGGCGGCGATCCACAGCCTCAACGGCAACACCTCGCGCCGCAACAGCCGCACCGGCTCGGTGTACATCGTCAAGCCGAAGATGCACGGCCCGGAAGAAGCCGCGTTCACCAACGAGCTGTTCGGTCGCGTCGAAGACGTGCTGAAGCTGCCGCGCAACACGCTCAAGGTCGGGATCATGGACGAGGAGCGCCGTACCACGGTCAACCTCAAGGCCTGCATCAAGGCAGCCAGCGAGCGCGTGGTGTTCATCAATACCGGTTTCCTCGACCGCACGGGCGATGAAATCCACACCTCCATGGAAGCCGGCCCGATGGTGCGCAAGGCCGACATGAAGGCCGAGAAGTGGATTGGCGCGTATGAAAACTGGAACGTCGACATCGGCTTGAGCTCCGGCCTGCAAGGGCGCGCGCAAATCGGCAAGGGCATGTGGGCCATGCCGGACTTGATGGCGGCCATGCTGGAGCAGAAAATCGCTCACCCGATGGCCGGCGCCAACACCGCATGGGTTCCGTCGCCAACCGCCGCGGCGCTGCACGCGCTGCATTACCACAAGGTCGACGTGTTCGCCCGCCAGGCCGAACTGGCCAAGCGCGCTCGCGCTTCGGTGGATGACATCCTGACCATCCCGCTGGCCGTCAACCCGAGCTGGACGCCGGAGCAGATCAAGAACGAACTGGACAACAACGCCCAGGGCATCCTCGGCTACGTGGTGCGCTGGATCGACCAGGGCGTGGGCTGCTCCAAGGTGCCGGACATCAACGACATCGGCCTGATGGAAGACCGTGCGACGCTGCGTATTTCCAGCCAGCACATCGCCAACTGGCTGCGCCACGGCATCGTCACCCAGGACCAGGTGATGGAAAGCCTCAAGCGCATGGCACCGGTCGTGGACCGCCAGAACGCCAGCGACCCGCTGTACCGCCCGCTGGCGCCGGACTTCGACAGCAACATCGCTTTCCAGGCGGCGGTCGAGTTGGTGGTCGAAGGCACGAAGCAGCCTAACGGCTACACCGAGCCAGTGCTGCACCGTCGTCGTCGCGAGTTCAAGGCTGCCAATGGGTTGTGATTGAGCGGTAGCAGCGCGCCACAAAAAAGCCCTGATCGAAAGATCAGGGCTTTTTCATTTGCAATGCCTGACTGCCTTTATGGCGAGGGGATTTAGCGAAACGTCGCACCGCCCCGCAGGGCTGCGAAGCGGCCCTCAATTCTGCGCAACGATACGGTCCGATGGCGAGCGCTTCGCACTCGAGCGGGGATAAATCCCCTCGCCACAGGTTTCATGCATGGCAGGGAAATCCTAAAGATCCATCCCCAACTCATGCTTGACCAACCCCAGCAGCTTTTCGGTATCGATCGGCTTGAGCAGGAAATCCACCACGCTCAGGTGCATGGCTTCGATGGCGTCCTTCACATCGGCATCGCCCGACACGATGATGATCGGCAATGCGGCCCGCTCCGACTCGCGCACCAGGCGTACCAGCTCCAGGCCATCGACGTTGCCCATGCGCAGGTCGGTGATGAGCAGGCCTATGGACGGCTTGGTCTCCAGCATCTTGAGTGCGGTTTCGCCACTCGCAGCGGTCATGCAGCGGATGCCGTCCAATGCCAGGATCTCCGACAGCAGCTCGCGGGCGTCCTTGTCGTCATCGACGATCAATACACGCTGCGGCGGCAGGTCGGGTTCCAGCATGACGGCACTCAGCGCCTCGCGCTCGGCGTCACTCAAAATATCGTGGTCGGACATGATGCTCTCTACGTTCCTTGAATCGATCCCCTGGCACAGTGGTCAGACATCGTTCTGCGGCGCTTCAATGTGCACTTCGTCGGATTTTTTTCCAAGACTATTCCAGGAAGAATTTTCCGAGGCGAAGCGTAGGATATTTCCGTAGTTCCGGCCTGATGGTGGCGACCTAGACTTACGTCCAATGGGCACTCCCCGTTCAGAGGCCGACCATGGAGAACAGATCCGACCACAACAATTCGAAAAAGATTGCCCATGGTTATGAAAAAAGCGGACGCCTTCATCCAGGCAGGGAAAACCGCGGTGTTGCAGAACATCCAGGGAACCTTGCAGTTCCTGCAACGCTTCCCCCCGTTCAACCAGATGGAAAACGCCCACCTCGCTTACTTGGTAGAGCAATGCCTGCTGCGTTTCTACGCGCCGGGCGAAACGATCATCAAGCCGGCCGATGGTCCGGTAGAACACTTCTATATCGTCAAGCAGGGCCGGGTGGTGGGCGAGCGGCCCCATTCGGCGAAGGGCGGCACCGAGACTACTTTTGAAATCACCACGGGCGAGTGTTTTCCCCTCGCCGCGCTGTTGGGCGAGCGAGCCACCCGCACCGAGCACAGGGCCGGTGAAGACACGTTCTGCCTGCAATTGAACAAGCTGGCCTTCATCAAGCTGTTCGCCCTGTCCGGCCCGTTTCGCGATTTCGCGTTGCGCGGGGTCAGCAGCCTGCTCGACCAGGTCAACCAGCAAGTGCAGCAAAAATCTGCGCAGACCCTGGGCACGCAGTACTCCCTCAACACCCGCCTGGGCGAACTGGCGATGCGTCACCCGGTCAGTTGCAGCCCTGAAACACCGCTTCGCGAAGCCGTGAAATTGATGCACGAACAACAGGTCGGCAGCATCGTCGTGGTCAACGAACAGAAAGCGCCAGTAGGGATTTTTACCCTGCGCGACTTGCGGCAAGTCGTGGCCGACGGGAGCGGGGACTTTTCCGAATCGATCGCAATGCACATGACCCAGGCGCCGTTTTTCCTGTCCCCGGATCACAGCGCCTTCGACGCGGCCATCGCCATGACCGAGCGCCATATCGCCCATGTCTGCCTGGTCAAGGACCAACGCCTGTGTGGCGTGGTGTCGGAGCGGGATCTGTTTTCCCTGCAACGCGTCGACCTGGTGCACCTGGCCCGGACGATTCGCAACGCCCCCCGGGTGGAAAACCTGGTGACGCTGCGCGGCGAGATCGGCCAACTGGTGGAGCGCATGCTGGCCCACGGCGCGTCCTCGACACAGATCACCCACATCATCACCTTGCTGAACGACCACACCGTATGCCGCGTCATCGAGCTGACCCTGGCCGACAAGGGCGATCCGGGCGTGCCCTTCAGTTGGTTGTGTTTCGGCAGCGAAGGCCGCCGCGAGCAGACCCTGCACACCGACCAGGACAACGGCATCTTGTTCGAAGCCCGGGACGCCGCCCATGCCGCGCAGATCCGTGGCCTGCTGCTGCCCATCGCCCAACAGATCAACCAGAGCCTGGCGCTGTGCGGCTTTACCTTGTGCAAAGGCAACATCATGGCCGGCAATCCCGAGCTGTGCCTGTCCCGAGCTGAATGGGCACGGCGCTTCGCGGCCTTCATTCGCGAAGCGACGCCCGAGAACCTGCTGGGTTCGAGCATCTATTTTGATCTGCGGGTGGTGTGGGGAGACGAACAGGGCTGCGAGCAATTGCGCCAGCAGATTCTCGATCAAGTGGCGGACAACCGCTTGTTCCAGCGCATGATGGCCGAAAACGCCCTTCGCCACCGCCCGCCCGTTGGACGCTTCCGGGATTTCGTGCTCAGTCGCAAGAACGGCGAAAAAGCCACCCTCGACTTGAAGGTGCAAGGCCTGACGCCTTTCGTCGACGGCGCTCGATTGCTGGCATTGGCCAACGGCATCGAGGCCAACAACACCCTCGAACGCTTGCGGCAGTTGGTCGTCAAGGAAGTCATCGAACCGCTGGACGGCGCGGCTTATGAAGAGGCCTACCATTTCATCCAGCAGACCCGGATGCAACAACATCAATTGCAGACCCGCGAAAACCTGCCCTATTCCAACCGTGTCGACCCCGATAGCCTCAATCATCTGGACCGGCGGATCCTGCGCGAGTCCCTGCGCCAGGCCCAACGCCTGCAGAGCAGCCTGACGTTGAGGTATCAACTGTGAGCCTGTTTTCCTGGCTGCGCCCGGTCCAGCCGACGCTCTCCGACGCCTTGCAGCAACGCCTGGCCAACCTGACCGGCCCCTCCCCATTTGCTGAATGCAGCTTGCGGGAACAGCGTTGGGTGGTGGTCGACCTGGAAACCACCGGCCTTAACCTGAATAAAGACCAGGTGCTGTCCATCGGCGCGGTGGTGATCGAAGACGGTGCCATCGACTTCAGCCAGCAATTCGAGCGGACCTTGCAGTGCGACAAGCAGAAGCTCGGGCCAAGCGTGCTGATCCACGGCCTGGCGCCGAGTGCCATCGCCGCCGGCAGCGACCCGGCCGAAGCCCTGCTGGCTTTCATGGAATTCGTTGGCGACAGTCCGCTGCTGGCGTTTCATGCGCCATTCGACAGCCACATGCTCGGGCGAGCATTGAAGGATCACCTGGGCTATCGCTTGCAGCATTCCTTCCTCGACGTAGCAGACCTCGCGCCGATGCTTTGTCCCCAGGCCCACATCCGCCAGGGGGGCCTGGACGAATGGATCGACTGGTTCAAACTGCAAGTCTTCGATCGCCACAACGCCAGCGCCGACGCCCTGGCCACGGCGGAGCTGGCCCTGATCCTGTTCAGCCGCGCCCGTCAGCAAGAGATCCGCAGCGCCCTCGACCTGCAACAGCGCCTGGGGCAATGGAAGCGGCGGCAGCAGGCGCCTTCGCTTTAATCCAAGACCTTGAGCAAACCTAGCCCTTGTGGGAGCGAGCTTGCTCGCGATAGCGGTGGGGCAGTCGCATTGGGGGGGCTGATGCTGCGCCATCGTCGGATCGCCGCCCGGAGCAAGCTCGCTCCCACAGGGGTATTGCATACCCCGACCAGCGCCAATTGCTTTCCCTCCCCCGCCTCTGCCACAATCGCGAACAATTCTCGTTACTTAATATGTCGGTGATGTTCCGTGTCGTCAGTTCCCAGTCGTCATAGTGATTTGGTAGGTGCGTTGTACCGTGACCATCGCGGCTGGCTATTGGCATGGCTACGGCGCAACGTGGCCTGTGCGCAACGGGCCGAGGACCTGAGCCAGGACACCTTCGTGCGGTTGCTGGGTCGCGAGGACTTGAAGGCGCCCCGCGAACCCCGGGCGTTCCTGGTGGCAATCGCCAAGGGGCTGTTGTTCGATTATTTCCGTCGGGCTGCCCTGGAGCAGGCTTACCTCACCGAACTGATGTTGATCCCTGAAGGCGAACAGCCATCGGTGGAAGAGCAACACCTGATCCTCGAAGATCTCAGGAACATTGATCGACTGCTGGGTAAATTGCCCAGCAAGGCCCGCGCAGCTTTCTTCTATAACCGCCTCGACGGCCTCGGCCATGCTGAAATCGCCGAGCGCCTGGGGGTTTCGGTTCCACGGGTACGGCAATACCTGGCCCAAGGCATGCGGCAATGCTACATCGCGCTTTATGGTGAGCCGACATGACCGCAACCCACGGCAAACCGGTCTCGGCCCGCGTTCTGGACGCTGCCATTGCCTGGCAGTTGTCCTTGGACTCGAGCAGCCCTCAAGAGCGCGAAGCGTTTGCCCGATGGCATGCCGCCGACGAAGAACACGCCCGGGCCTGGCGGCAGCTAGACATGCTTGACCAGCGCTTCAACGTTGCCAGCGGGCCGGCGCGAGCTGCGTTGCTGCAATCACGGACCAGCATCCGCCGGCGTATGCGCAAGGTCGGCAGCGGCCTGGCCAGCATCGTCGCGGTCATCGGCTTGGCGCTGTTCGCCGGTGATCGTTACCTGCCACTGGATTATTGGCTGGCCGACCAGCGTACCGCCACGGGTGAACAGCGCACGTTGCGCCTGGCGGACGGCACGTTGATCAACCTCAACACCCACAGTGCGCTGGACGTACGTTTCGACGACAAGCAGCGGCGTATCATCCTGCAGGAAGGCGAGATCCTGGTGGAAACCGGCCACAACGATCCGCGTCCTTTCATCGTCGAGACGCGCGAAGGCAGCATGCGCGCGCTGGGCACGCGTTTCCTGGTGAGGCTCGAAGACCAGGGCACGCGCCTGAGCGTGCTGAAGTCCGCGGTGGCGGCGCATCCGCAGGCCACCGATGAAGAACAGATCCTGCGTGAAGGCCAGCAAGTGCTGATGCGCCGGGATGGCCTCGGGCCAACCTTGGCGTTGAAGCCCGGCGCCGATGCCTGGACCCGCGGCATGCTGGTGGTGGATAACGCCCGCCTGGAAGACCTGGTCCAGGAGCTGGGGCGTTATCGACGTGGTTATCTCGGCGTCGAGCCTCAAGTGGCCGATCTGCGGATCACCGGCAGTTTCCCGCTGCACGACACCGACCTGGCCCTGACTGCCCTGCTGCCGACCTTGCCGGTGCAGGTCGAACATCACACGCGGTGGTGGGTGGTGGTGGGGCCGCGGGTCGACGCCAAACGCTGAAAGATGTTGCGCCAGTGATGGCCCCTTCGCGAGCAGGCTCGC
>NZ_JAOSHO010001000.1 GCF_025917275.1 Pseudomonas agronomica
CTTTGAAAACAGCTTCTAACGGACATTGGCGCCTTAAAAGGCTGGCTGATTCTACGGGAAAAAAAAATTAAAGGTAAGTTGGGCTTCCAGGTTTGAGGGGTGATCAATCTTAGACAAAGGGCTAACATGCCCGCCTGTCCTGTTTTTGCGTGTGCGTTACCTTATGCCCAACCAGCTCATCAAGACGCCCTGCGTCGGCCTCTGTTCCACTGTCTACGGTGACCTGGTCTGCCGTGGCTGCAAGCGGTTCCACCATGAAGTGATTCACTGGAACGGCTACAACGAGGAGGAAAAACGCGCGGTGTGGCTGCGGCTGGAGCAACTGCTGGCGCAGGTGATGGTGGCGAAGCTGGAAGTTTTCGACCCGGCGCTGCTGCGCCAGCAACTGGAAGCGCGCAAGATCCGCTTCGTGCCGAACCAATCGGAATATTGCTGGGCCTACCAACTGATCGCCCGGGGCGCACGGGTCATCAATAACCTGGAAGCCTATGGCATGGTGCTGCTGCCGGAATTCCGCGATTGGGAGCTGCCGGACCTGCGCGATGCCATTGATCGGGAATTTTTCCTGCTG
>NZ_JAOSHO010001001.1 GCF_025917275.1 Pseudomonas agronomica
TAGCATCAACCACGGCTGTTTCGAAAAGATCTGCGAATTGGAGTTCGTCATGAGTGCTTTCCACGACCTGAAATTGAAAGCCCTGGATGGTCAGGAGCTTGCTCTGGCGCCGTTCAAGGGACAAGTCGTGCTGGTGGTCAACGTCGCCTCCAAATGTGGCCTGACGCCTCAGTACGCGGCACTGGAAAATCTCTATCAGCAATACAAGGCCAAGGGCTTCAGTGTGCTGGGCCTGCCCTGCAATCAGTTCGCCGGACAGGAACCGGGAACCGAGCAGGAAATCCAGGAGTTCTGCAGCCTCAACTATGGCGTGACGTTTCCGTTGGCCAGCAAGCTGGAAGTGAACGGTCCTGACCGTCATCAGCTATACCGCCTGCTGGCGGGCGAAGGGGCCGAGTTCCCGGGAGACATCACCTGGAATTTCGAAAAATTCCTGCTCGGCAAGGACGGTCGGGTGCTGGCGCGGTTCTCGCCGCGTACGGCGCCGGATGATCCTGCCGTGATCCAGGCGATTGAAAAAGCGCTGGCCTGATCCGTACGCTGAACCTTTGTGGCGAGGGAGCTTGCTC
>NZ_JAOSHO010001002.1 GCF_025917275.1 Pseudomonas agronomica
CGGGAGCAAGCTCCCTCGCCACAAAAGCCTCTCGATATCACAGGTTTACTGCGGCTTGCGATAGCTGTTTACAATCGCCGAAAAGTCCTTGCCGCCCTCGCCCCGCTGGCTCATCGCCTGGTACAACTGCTGCGCCACCGCCCCCAATATCACCGGCTGGCGAGCCTGACGCGCCGCTTCGGTGGCCAGGCCCAAGTCCTTGAGCATCAGGTCCGCGCCGAAACCGCCGGTATAGCCACGGGACGCCGGCGCCGTTTCGATCACGCCCGGCCACGGGTTGTAGGTGTCCGAGCTCCAGCAGCGGCCCGTCGAGCTGTTGATGATCCCGGCCAGCACCTGGGTGTCGATCCCCAAGGCATCGCCCAGCGCCATGGCTTCGCTGACACCCACCATGGAAATTCCCAGCAGCAGGTTGTTGCAGATCTTGGCGATCTGCCCCGTGCCGACTTCGCCACAGTGCACGATATTGCGACCCATCTGCGCCAGCACAGGCTGCAAGGTCGCGAACAACTCAGGCGTGGCGCCAACCATGAAAGTCAGCGTGCCCGCCGCCGCGCCGCCGGTAC
>NZ_JAOSHO010001003.1 GCF_025917275.1 Pseudomonas agronomica
CTGGTTCTTGAGTGACTGCAGAACATGCATCCACCATGAATCATCTTTGGGAGTGGTGTGAATCAGGTCAATTCCACCGCGTAGGCTTGCTCCAATAGGACCGTAAACCTATTGAAGGCCGCCAGCGCACCTTTGTCCGCTTCGGCTTCCTGCCGTTCGGTGAAGGGCAACTCGTCAAGGATCCGGGTGAAGGTTTTCCAGCCTTCGGCGCGGCCGCCCGTCGGTTCTGCCAAGTGGCGGGCTCCAAAGGTTTCGTTCATTCCAAGGGCGACGGCGCGCTTGATCAGGAACGCAGCACCAAGCTTGGAACCCTCGGAGACGAACAGCCAGCCGAGGGCTTCGGCCTGGGTCGGGTTCTTCACTGCGCCGGCCAGGGGAGCCGGCACTTCGGTGTCCAGGTCCGCGAGGTCGGCCTTGGCCGCTTCGGCGCGGCAGCGCGCGGGCAAATCGGCAATCAGCGCGGTCAGTTGCGCGTCGTTGTACAGCGCCACCAGTTCCGACTGGAACTGGTACTGGGCGACGACGAAGCGGGCGTAGCTGGCCTGGGTTTCGAATGGCGCCTGGGC
>NZ_JAOSHO010001004.1 GCF_025917275.1 Pseudomonas agronomica
CAAGCTCGCTCCCACAGGGGAAACGTTTCACTCGGCCTGGATCGCTTCGAAGCGCTGCTGCCCCGGCTCACGGCGAATCATCCGCTTCATCTTCCATTCAAACGCCAGCGTCAGGCTCACCGCCGCGCACGCCAGCCCGAGGGCCAGGCCCCACCAGACGCCGGTGGGCCCCCAATGCAAATGGAACGCCATCCACCACGCCGCTGGCGCGCCAATCAGCCAATAGCAACCCAGGCCCACCAGGAACGTGGTCTTGGCGTCTTTCAATCCACGGATGCAACCCATGGCAATGGTTTGCGTGCCGTCGAACAGTTCGAACCAGGCCGCCACGGCCAGCAGGCTCACCGCCAGGTTGATCACTTCACGGAACGCCGGGTCATCGTGGTCCAGGAATAATCCGATCAGTTGATGGGGTAGCAACCAGAAGACCATGGCGAACGCCAGCATCGCCGCCGCGCCGAAGCCAATCCCGACTCGCCCGGCCAGTCGCGCCATTGGCAGTTGGCCAGCGCCGTAGTGCTGGCCGATACGCATGGTGATGGCGTAGGACATGCCCGCCGGCACC
>NZ_JAOSHO010001005.1 GCF_025917275.1 Pseudomonas agronomica
TGGGCGTCGTAGGAAAAACACCGCTGGCTGCCATCGGGCAGGGTTTCTTCCGTCAACTGGCCCAGGCGGTTGCGCACAAAATAATGGGCGCTGGCGTCCGGGTAGCTGATGGTTTTCAGTTGCCCTTGGGCGTCGTAGTGGTACCAGGTGCTTTGGCCGTCCGGGTCGATGGCCTCGATGACATCGCCCTGGTCGTTGCGGCGGTAGGTCCACACGGCTTTGCCGCGCTGCCGAGTGTGCAGGAAACCGTTTCGGTATTCGTAGGACGTGGGCTCGTCTTCAGGCGGAATCAGCGCCACCAGCCGTCCGACTTCGTCGTAGCGGTATTCGGTGACGGCGCCGAGCGGGTCCTGCTCGGCGATCAGCCGGCCCTGCTCGTCATAGGCCTTGAGGTGTTCACCGCCGGCGGGATCGACCTGGCGCACCAGTCGCGCGCGGTCGTCGTGGACGTAGACTTCCTGGCTGCCATCGAGGTTGTGAACGGTGACGCTGCCGTCTTCGCCCCAGGTGTAGCGGCTGTCCATCTGCGCGAACGATGCCCAATGCCGCACGCAGCGCGCCGCCG
>NZ_JAOSHO010001006.1 GCF_025917275.1 Pseudomonas agronomica
TCGCGAGCAGGCTCGCTCCCACAGGGGTGATGTGGTGTTTAGAGACTGCATTTGCACATCCCTCCCGTATTGCCGCCCCTGAAGCCTTCGGGCAAACTGCCCGCCGTTCGGACCCGACCAGAGGAAACACCCATGCACGCCATCATGCTCAAGGCCAAGCTGCACCGCGCCGAAGTCACTCACGCCGTGCTCGATTACGAAGGCTCCTGCGCCATTGATGGAGAGTGGCTGGACCTGTCGGGTATCCGTGAGTACGAACAGATCCAGATCTATAACGTCGACAATGGCGAGCGCTTCACCACCTACGCCATCCGTGGCGAGGAAGGTTCGCGAATGATCTCGGTGAACGGCGCTGCAGCACACAAGGCCAAGGTCGGCGACCGCGTGATCATTTGCGCCTATGCCCACTACAGCGAGGCCGAGCTGCTCAACTTCAAGCCGCGCATGCTCTACATGGCGCCGGGCAACGAACTGAGCCACACCAGCAACGCCATTCCGGTCCAGGTCGCCTGATTCAATTCACCTGTTTCACCTCCCCCAGTGGGAGCGAGCCTGCTCGCGAAA
>NZ_JAOSHO010001007.1 GCF_025917275.1 Pseudomonas agronomica
TGTCGATTTCGTCGAGCATGATCACCGGGTTCATCACTTCGACATCCTTGAGCGCCTGCACCAGCTTGCCCGGCTGGGCCCCGATGTAGGTTCGCCGATGGCCCTTGATCTCGGCTTCGTCGCGCATGCCGCCGACGCTGAAGCGATAGAACGGCCGTCCGAGGGATTCGGCGATTGATTTGCCCACGCTGGTCTTGCCCACGCCCGGCGGGCCCACCAGCAGGACGATGGAGCCGCTGATTTCGCCTTTATAGGCGCCCACGGCGAGGAATTCGAGGATGCGGTCCTTGATGTCGTCCAGGCCGGCGTGATGCTGGTCGAGTACCTTGCGGGCGTGCTTGAGGTCGAGCTTGTCCTGGCCATACACGCCCCACGGCACCGACGTCGCCCAATCCAGGTAGTTGCGCGTGACGGCGTATTCCGGCGAGCCGGTTTCCAGGATCGAGAGCTTGTTCATCTCCTCTTCGATGCGCTTCTGCGCCTGGGCCGGTAGCACCTTGCCTTCCAGACGCAGCTCGAACTGCTCCAGGTCGGCGCTGCGATCATCCTTGGTCAGCCCCA
>NZ_JAOSHO010001008.1 GCF_025917275.1 Pseudomonas agronomica
TAGCGCCCGATCAAACAACGCACTTTCCCCAGATTCACACAGACAAAAAAATCCCCGATCAAGCCGTGACAGGACCGGGGCAGGAGCGTTACTGGAGGAGCTGTTGCGCGAGGGTGACCAAACCATCGTGATTCAGCTTGGGGCCAGTGTGCCCAGTCCAGGACCCGGCGAGTTAGCCGAAAACGACGCGCTCATAGTCATTCATGCCAGATCGACGATTTGCCCTTGCCGCCGCTTCGGGTGGCTACCAGAATCGAGACACGACCCCAATCCCTGAACAAGGAAAAGCGTCATGATGTACGCCGATTTGATCGACCAGGAAGACCTGTTGGGCCATCTCAAGGCCCTGGGGTTGCAGATTCCCAGCGGCTCGACGGCCGAGCAGGCCTGTGAGTGTGCCGTGCGCGGTTTGGACAGGGCCCGCGCCAATGAACTGCGGCGGATGGTCAAGGAGATGTATACCAGCAGCGCGACCATCCTTCCGGCCGTGCGCCAGGCGATCGACAAGCAACTGCTGCCAGCGTTGACGCAATACCAGCAGAACCATAGCGCCTGACC
>NZ_JAOSHO010001009.1 GCF_025917275.1 Pseudomonas agronomica
TCGGCCTTGAGCTGCTCTTCGGTCCTGCCGACGCTGGCCAGTTCTGGACGGGTGTAGATGACGTTGGGGATCAGGTCGTAATTGACCTCGCCGGCCTTGCCGACGATTTGTTCGAGGCAGGCCATGGCCTCGTCCTCGGCCTTGTGGGCCAGCATCGGACCGGACGTCACGTCGCCAATGACCCAAACGCCGGGGGCTTCGGTGCGGTGGCGCTGGTTGGCGAGCATGCCGCGCCTGTCCGTCGCCAGTCCGACGTTTTCCAGGCCCAGCCCCTGGGTGTAAGGCCGACGGCCGATGGCGACCAGCACGTAGTCGGCATCCAGGGTCTGTGCCTCGCCGCCCGACGCCGGTTCGACCTGCAATTGCACGCCGTTTTCGGAGGACACCGCACGGGTGACCTTGGTGCTCAACTTGAACTCGATCCCCTGTTTGGCCAAGGCCCGTTGCAGGGTCTTGGCGGTCTCGCCATCCGCCCCCGGGCAGATGCGATCGAGGTATTCCATCACGGTCACCTGGGCCCCCAGGCGTCGCCAGACTGAACCCAGCTCAAGGCCGA
>NZ_JAOSHO010000101.1 GCF_025917275.1 Pseudomonas agronomica
CGCAACAAAGTCTTCCAGGCCCGATTCTGATACACCGCAATCGCCTGTTGCTTGCGCGCATCCAGAAGCTCGTCGGTGATCGGCTCGTTGGCCAGTTGCGCCAGCTTGTTCAATTCACCGTAGAGGCGGTCCATTTCCGGAATGTCCAGCACGTGGCGGGCGTGGTGCAGCCAAGCCTGGATGCGTTCGATGCGCGGCAGTTGTTCAGCCAGGTCTTCCGGCTGTTGCTGATAGCGTTGCAATTGCAGCGACGAAGCTTCTTCGCTCAACAGGCGCGGCAACCAACTGCCCAGTTGCGCCGCGCCCTGACGGTCGCCACGGGTGTTGCGGTCGGCCGCCCAGCTACGGGCCAGCAGCCAGCGTGAGGCTTGGAGGGAGAACAGGCCCCAGCGAGGGTCCTGCAGCTCTTCGAGGAATTGCTCCGGGGCTGCCTTGCGCACGTCTTCGTCTTCGATGCCGGCCTGGACCAATGGGCGCCAGTCTTCCAGCAGTGCGTCCAGGGCAACGCGCAGATCATGAGTCGATTGACGCGGCGCGGCCTGGCCGAGGCTGCTGAGTAGGGCACGCAGTTCGGCGAGGTTTTCCACCCAGTCTTGCAGCAGGCGCCAATGGCCATTGAAACGGTATTGCTCGGCCAGGCGCTGGCTGCTGCCAAGCAAGTGCCAGCTCAACGCGGCGAAGGCATCGTCCAGCGGTGTTTCGGCGGTCAGTTGCGGGGCCGGCAGGCTCAGGGCATAGCTGCCCGCGTCATGCAGGCGATAGCCCCGTTCGGCCTTGCTGATGTCGCAAGGCATCAAGGGCAGGGTTGCGGCCAGCTCGGCGGCCAGTTCCAACAGCGCGGCGGGTTCGCCTTCGCGCAGCTCCAGTTCCAGCTCGCAGATTTCTTCCTTCTGCTTGCCCACCACGACGTGGCCCAGGTCCAGCGCGGCCTCGATGACCACTTTGCTTTTGCCACGGCCCCAGGCGATTTCAGCGCGTTCGCGAACGAAGTCGGTGGTGAAGATCGCCTTGAGGGTTTTCATGTCCAGTTCGGCCAGCGACTCGGGCCAGCATTCGCCCTCGAGTTTCTTCAGGTCCAGCTTGGCCTTGGGCAGGTGCCAGTCGTATTCGTTGCGCTCGGACAGGCCGGCGACGCTCTGGCCGCGGGTCTTGAGGGTCTGGATCACTTCTTCGCCGTCGCGGCGCAGGCGCAGGGCGACCTTGGCCCGGGCCAGGTCACGCTCTGGCGTGTCGAAGTACTGGTTCATCAGTTCGTGGCGTTCCCAGCCACTCTTGTTGCGTTTTTTCAGCAGCGGATGCTCACGCAAGGCTGCCAGGGTCTCGCGGCTGACGCGGAGTTTGATTTCGGTTTCTTTCTGCATGGCCGGAAAATCCAGGGATCGGGTGCGCAGCCGGGGGGAGGTGTGGCTGCCAAGGCCGTGCAGTGTACAGGACTCATCCGTCCTACGCGTCGCGACGGTATAAGAGACACTCGCTCTCGATGGTTCTATGATGGACGTCAATTTGTACGCCCCGGAGCCAGCGATGCCTTTGCCGTCCATGAAAGATCAGTTCGCTGCCCTGATCGCCGCGCCTTCGGTCAGTTGTACCCAGCCTAAGCTGGACCAATCCAACGGTGCGGTGATCGAGTTGCTGGCGGGCTGGCTTACCGAGCTCGGGTTTTCCTGTGACATCCAGCAGGTGAGCCCGGGCAAATTCAATTTGCTCGCCAGTTTTGGCACAGGCCCCGGCGGGCTGGTGCTGGCCGGTCACAGCGATACGGTGCCGTTCGATGGCGCGTTGTGGCAGACCGATCCGCTGAAACTCACCGAAGTCGACGGTCGTTGGGTGGGCCTGGGCAGTTGTGACATGAAGGGCTTTTTCGCCCTGGCCATCGAAGCGGTCAAGCCGCTGCTGGACCAACCCTTCAAGCAGCCGCTGTTGATCCTCGCCACCTGCGATGAAGAAAGCTCCATGTCCGGCGCCCGTGCCCTGGCCGACGCCGGACGGCCGTTGGGGCGTGCCGCGGTGATTGGCGAGCCCACCGGCTTACGGCCGATACGCCTCCACAAGGGCGTGATGATGGAGCGCATCGACATCCTCGGGCGCAGTGGCCATTCCTCCGATCCGAGCCTGGGCCACAGCGCCCTCGAAGCGATGCATGACGCCATGGGCGAGCTGCGCGGGCTGCGCCTGCAATGGCAGCGTGAGTTCCGCAATCCGCAGTTCACCGTGCCACAACCGACCCTGAATTTCGGCTGCATCCACGGCGGCGATAATCCCAACCGGATCTGCGGCCAGTGTTCCATGGAATTCGACTTGCGGCCCTTGCCCGGCATGGACCCGCAAGTGCTGCGGGCGGCGATCCAGCAGAAGCTCGGCCCGATTGCCGAGCGACACCAAGTGAAGATCGACTATGCGCCGCTGTTTCCCGAAGTGCCGCCATTCGAACAGGCCGAGGATGCCGAACTGGTGCGCGTGGCCGAACGGCTTACCGGCCATCGTGCCGAAGCAGTGGCGTTCGGCACCGAAGCACCTTATCTTCAGCGCCTTGGCTGCGAAACCCTGGTGCTGGGTCCTGGTGATATCGCCTGCGCCCACCAGCCGGGCGAGTACCTTGAAATGTCACGTTTGCAGCCTACCGTGCAATTGCTCCGTCAGTTGATTGGGCATTACTGCCTGACGCCGGCCGCGGCCGCTTAAATTGCCCCCTTGCGGGCCCGTATTCATCACATGAGGAGAGCGCGCGTGTCGCCAAGCCTGTTCCGACGATAACCACCAGCCCGCTGTGCGTTCTGTTTCGTCTTTTTTCGGCTGTTTTTATTACAGGTCAGGTTCATGCCCGAATACGTCAATTGGCTTCGCCACGCTTCGCCCTATATCAATGCCCACCGTGATTGCACCTTCGTCGTCATGCTGCCCGGAGATGGGGTCGAGCACCCCAACTTCGGCAACATCGTTCATGACCTGGTGTTGCTGCACAGCCTCGGCGTGCGCCTGGTGCTGGTCCATGGTTCGCGCCCGCAGATCGAGACTCGCCTCGCGGCACGTGGCTTGACGCCCCATTACCACCACGGCATGCGTATCACCGATGCCGCGACCCTGGAGTGCGTGATCGACGCGGTCGGCCAACTGCGCATCGCCATCGAGGCGCGCCTGTCCATGGACATGGCGTCTTCGCCCATGCAGGGCTCGCGGCTGCGGGTCGCCAGCGGCAACCTGGTCACCGCACGGCCGATCGGCGTCCTTGAGGGCGTGGACTATCATCACACTGGCGAAGTGCGCCGGGTCGATCGCAAGGGTATCAATCGCCTGTTGGACGAGCGCTCCATCGTGCTGCTTTCGCCGCTGGGCTATTCGCCTACCGGAGAAATCTTCAACCTGGCCTGCGAGGATGTCGCCACCCGGGCGGCCATCGACCTGGCGGCCGATAAATTGCTGCTGTTCGGCGCCGAGCAAGGGCTGATCGATGAGCATGGGCGCCTGGTTCGCGAGTTGCGTCCGCAACAGGTTCCGGCTCACATGCAGCGACTGGGCAGTGACTACCAAGCCGAACTGCTGGATGCCGCGGCCCAGGCCTGCCGTGGCGGCGTCGCGCGCAGCCATATCGTCAGCTATGCCGAGAACGGTGCGCTGCTGGCCGAGTTGTTCACCCGCGATGGCAGCGGCACGCTGGTGGCCCAGGAGCAATTCGAGGTGGTACGCGAAGCGGCCATCGAGGACGTTGGCGGCTTGCTGGACCTCATCAGTCCCTTGGAGGAGCAGGGGATATTGGTGCGTCGCTCCCGTGAAGTGCTGGAGCGTGAGATCGAACAGTTCAGCGTGGTCGAGCGCGAAGGCATGATCATCGCCTGTGCGGCGCTGTACCAGATCGCCGATTCGGACGCGGGTGAGCTGGCCTGCCTGGCGGTCAATCCGGAGTACCGCCATGGCGGACGCGGTGATGAACTGCTGGAGCGAATCGAAACCCGAGCCCGTGCCCAGGGGCTCAAGACGCTGTTCGTACTGACGACCCGGACTGCCCACTGGTTCCGCGAACGGGGCTTCGAACCCAGCAGCGTCGAACGCCTGCCAGCGGCGCGGGCTTCGCTGTACAACTACCAGCGCAACTCGAAGATCTTCGAAAAATCCCTGTAAACGTTCGTCGGAAATCTCCCATCGCCGCAATCTTCTTGATTTCAGACAATGAGCAGCTAGTCTGGAACCCGTCAAGATCGCGGCATGCGCGAGTTGATGAGCAGGATCGAAGGCGCAGGAGGCGCGAAAAAAATATCTCGTCGCCAGGAATTCGCCGGGGCTGCGTAAAACCCCGACGAATAACCGTTCAGTTATCCCCTACGTCGCCGATAAGGCTTTTCACGGCTTGATGACGTTGTGATGGCACCTATATGTCAGAACGCGCTGAAAACTGTTGAAACAATTCTTTTTGGATTTATAAAGAATCCTTTATTCTTCGGGCCGGTGTCGCGGGGTTAGACCATGGTCGTAGTCCGAAAGGGTTACGGTTGACTTGCCAGTCACGGTCTGGCGCTAATCGCGCATCCGCGGATTTCGGGCGTTCGATCCGGAGCCAAAGATAGACAAGAATTAGAAAACGAGAGGAGCGATGCATGAAGAAGTCCACCTTGGCCCTGGCAGTGGCCGTTGGGGTATTGGCGCAGCAGGCAGGCGCCGCCGGTTTTATTGAAGACAGCAAGGCGTCTGTCAGTTCCCGTACGTTGTATTTCAACAACGACAACCATGAAACGGGCAGCGAAGACCTGCGCGAAACCGGCACCGGCCTGAAGTTCGACTACAAGTCTGGCTTCACGCAAGGTGTCGTTGGTTTCGGTATCGACGCCCAGGCACTGGTTGGTATCCGTCTTGATGGCGGAAGAGGCCGTAACAACGGCTCCTATATGCCAGCCGATACTGATGGTTCGGCTGTACATGACTGGAGCCGCTTGTCCGGTAACGTTAAGGCACTCTTTTCCAAGACCGAAGCTCACCTCGGTGGTGCCCTGGCGCCTAGCCTGCCGATCCTGGTTGCCAACGATAGCCGTCTGCTGCCGCAGACCTTTGAAGGTGGCACCATCACCTCCAAGGAAATCGACAACGTCACGTTCAACGCTGGTCAGTTGGAACACGCCACAGGCCGTGCTTCGAGCAACAGCACCGGCTTGGCAGTGGCAGGCGGTACCCAGGACAGCAACCAGTTCCGTTACGCGGGCGCTGACTGGAAGGTCACCAAGGACCTGACGCTGCAGTACTACTACGCCAACCTGCAGGATTACTACAAGCAGCACTTCCTGGGCGCGGTACACGTTTTCCCGATCAGCGAAGGTCAATCCTTCAAGACCGATCTGCGCTACTTCGACAGCAGCTCCGATGGCCGTAACGGTGATGCGGGCTATGCCTTCAACAACAACGGTGGCTATGCCAAGAACCCGGGCGAGGTCGATAACAAGACCTGGAGCGCGATGTTCACGTACACCCTTGGCGGCAATGCTTTCTTGCTGGGCCATCAACAAGTCGGCGATGACGGCGGTTTCGTCTACCTGAACCAGGGCAGCGTGGTTAATGGCGACGGTCGTCCTGAAGGTGCCGGTGGCGCAAGCTTCTACCTGTTCACCGACAGCATGATCAACGGGTTTGTCCGTGCCGGTGAAAACACCACCTTCGGTCAATACTCCTACGACTTCGCTTCCTTGGGCGTGCCAGGCCTGAAAGCCTCGGTTGCCTACCTGCGCGGTGACGACGTCAAGTCCCGCACCGCAGGTGGAAGCGATTACTCCGAGTGGGAACGCGACATGCGTGTGGATTACGTGATCCAAACGGGCGCGTTGAAAGGCTTCGGCACGACCCTGCGTCAGGGTACCTACCGTAGCAGCGGCGTGGGCGACAGCCAGGATCAGACCCGCCTGATCTTCAACTACACTTACAACTTCATGTAAGACGTAGCGAAGTAAAAAAAGCCCCGCCCGGCGTGATGCCGGGCGGGGCTTTTGCGTTTCGGGTCCGGCCCACCCCTGTAGCCTTTCCCGAATCTTCTCCTCTTTCTCGCAACTCGAGGCCTTGTCAAACCTCGGAAATGATCTTGGGCCGGTATGCGTTACGGCACCAGTGAACAGTTTTTTATATTCCCTAATGATCTAGATAAATGGGTATTCATTCTTTTTAAAGCAACGAAAAGCGGTGCACAGTTTGGGCTCATAAAAACCATCCAGGAGCCGCATCATGAGCCTCAGACTCGGCGACATCGCCCCCGATTTCGAACAGGATTCCAGCGCCGGCAAGATTCGCTTCCACGAATGGCTCGGCAACAGCTGGGGCGTGCTGTTCTCCCATCCGGCGGACTTCACCCCGGTGTGCACCACCGAGCTGGGCCTCACCGCCAAGCTCAAGGATGAATTCGCCAAGCGCGGCGTCAAGGCCATCGCCCTGTCGGTGGACCCGGTGGACTCGCACCACAAGTGGATCGAAGACATCAACGAAACCCAGAACGCCGTGGTCAATTTTCCGATCCTGGCCGATGCCGACCGCAAGGTGTCCGACCTGTACGACCTGATCCATCCCAACGCCAGCGACACCTTGACCGTGCGCTCATTGTTCGTGATCGACCCGAACAAGAAGATTCGCCTGACCATCACCTACCCGGCGAGCACTGGGCGCAACTTCAACGAAATCCTCCGTGTGATCGACTCGTTGCAACTGACCGACAACTACAAAGTCGCCACGCCCGCCAACTGGCAGGACGGTGATGAAGTGGTGATCGTGCCGTCGCTCAAGGACGAAGAAGAGCTCAAGCAGCGCTTCCCCAAGGGCTATCGCGCGGTGAAGCCGTACCTGCGACTGACGCCCCAACCTAATCGTTGACGCGAACCTGTGGGAGCGAGCCTGCTCGCGAAAGCGGTGTATCACTCAACATCAAGGCTGGCAGATCTGACGCCATCGCGAGCAAGCTCGCTCCCACAGGAACATCTGTGTACCAAGGGTTTGGCCGTTTCGACGGCCTTTTTTATTGCGCGGAGGAAGGTAGAGCGCATATCTCTATATCGAATAACTAAATGAATAAATATGATTTAAAGATATATGTGTGCGCTGTTATGGTTTGCTCCATACAGCGAGATCGCCCACCGCGAATCGCACATGACTTTAAGGAAAGGTTGGCATGTTGGTTGTCTCGCTCGGCGGCAGTCCCAGCCAGCGCTCCCGTTCTGGAGTGCTGTTGGAGCGCTCGCAACGTTGGTTGCAGCAACACGGTGTGGAAGTGGTGAGCTATCAGGTGCGTGATTTCCCCGCCGAGGATCTGCTCCATGCCCGCTTCGACAGTCCCAAGGTGGTGGACCTGCTGGCCCAGATCGAAAACGCGGACGGGCTGCTGATCGCCACGCCGGTGTACAAGGCGTCTTTTTCCGGTGCGTTGAAGACCGTGCTTGATCTGCTGCCGGAACGGGCCCTGGCCCACAAGGTGGTGTTACCCATGGCGACAGGCGGCAGCATCGCCCACATGCTCGCGGTGGACTACGCCCTGAAGCCGGTACTGTCGGCGCTCAAGGCCCAGGAAATGCTCCATGGGATTTTCGCCGAAGACAGCCAGATCGCGTATGGCGAAGGCAGCGCCCAAGCGCAATTGACGCCGGCCTTGCAGCAGCGCCTGGACGAAGCGCTCGAACAGTTTCACAGCGCCATGGCCCGTCGGCCGAGGCCGTTGGACCCCCATGTATTGAACGAACGTTTGTTGAGTGCTCGCTGGAGCATTTGAACCCCGAACACCCCTGATTCAACTCACCTTACTCAGCCGTCAACGGCCAAGCAGGTGCAGCCAAAACCCCACAGCAAAAAGGAGAGGCGCCATGCGCACTGTCATTTTGCGTCGCGGGCTGGTCGCTCTGTTTGCTGCGGCTGTGTCCTTCGGCGCCATCACCCAGGCTCAAGCCGAGACCTTGCGGATCGGTTACCAGAAGTACGGCACCCTGGTGCTGCTCAAGGCCAAGGGTTCGTTGGAAAAACGCCTCGCGGCCCAAGGCGTGGACGTGCAATGGACGGAATTTCCCGGCGGCCCGCAACTGCTTGAAGGCTTGAACGTCGGCTCCATCGATTTTGGCGTGACCGGCGAAACCCCTCCGGTGTTTGCCCAGGCCGCAGGCGCCGACCTGCTCTATGTCGCCTACGAACCCCCGGCGCCCACCAGCGAGGCGATCCTCGTGCCGAAAGGCTCGGCCATCCAGTCGGTGCAAGACCTCAAGGGCAAGAAAGTCGCCCTGAACAAAGGTTCCAACGTTCACTATCTGTTGGTGCGGGCACTGGAGGACGCCGGCCTCAAATATTCAGACATCCAGACGGTTTTCCTGCCGCCGGCCGATGCCCGTGCGGCGTTCGAGCGGGGCAGCGTGGACGCCTGGGTCATCTGGGATCCGTACCAGGCCGCGGCTGAACAGCAATTGCAGGCACGCACCCTGCGTGACGGCAAAGGCATCGTCGATAACCACCAGTTCTACCTCGCGACCAAACCCTATGCGCAGAAAAATCCCCAGGTGATCACGGCCCTGGTGGAGGAAGTGCGGGCGGTGGGGGAGTGGTCCAAGGCCAATCCTGAAGATGTGACCCAGCAGGTCTCGCCGCTGCTCGGGCTGCCGGCGGATATCACCCTGACGTCGGTGAAGCGCCAAGGCTACGGCGCGTTGTTCCTCACGCCGGAAGTCGTCGCAGCCCAGCAGAAAATTGCCAACAGCTTCTACCAGCTCAAATTGATACCCAAGCCCTTGAGCATCAAGGACGTGATCTGGACGCCGCCGGCGGCCGTTGCGAACGCGCAGTAATTCGATCCCTTAGGAGACCACTCCATGAGCCTCAACATTTTCTGGTTCCTGCCCACCCACGGCGACGGCCATTACCTTGGCACCGCTGAAGGCGCCCGCGCCGTCGATCATGGTTACTTGCAGCAAATCGCCCAAGCGGCGGATCGGTTGGGCTTTGGCGGCGTTTTGATTCCCACCGGGCGTTCCTGCGAAGACTCCTGGCTGGTGGCCGCTTCGCTGATTCCGGTGACCCAACGCCTGAAGTTCCTGGTTGCCCTGCGCCCCGGGATCATTTCCCCGACGGTGGCGGCGCGTCAGGCGGCGACGCTGGATCGGTTGTCCGGCGGGCGCGCACTGTTCAACCTGGTGACCGGCGGTGACCCGGACGAACTGGCCGGCGATGGGCTGTTTCTTGATCACGAAGAGCGTTACCAGGCCTCGGTGGAATTCACCCGGATCTGGCGTCGGGTGCTGGAAGGCGAGACCGTGGATTACGACGGTGAGCACATCAGTGTGAAGGGCGCCAAGCTGCTCTATCCGCCGATCCAGCAACCGCGTCCGCCGCTGTATTTCGGCGGCTCGTCGGAAGCCGCCCAGGACCTGGCGGCCGAGCAGGTGGAGATGGTGCTGACCTGGGGCGAGCCGCCCGCCGCCGTCGCACAGAAAATCGAACAGGTGCGCGCCAAGGCCGCGAAACTTGGGCGCACCGTACGCTTCGGCATCCGCCTGCATGTGATCGTGCGGGAAACCAACGCCGAGGCCTGGCAAGCGGCCAACCGCTTGATCTCCCATCTGGACGACGAAACGATCGCTCGCGCCCAGGCATCCCTGGCGCGCTTCGACTCGGTAGGACAGCAACGCATGGCCGCGCTGCACGGTGGCAGCCGCGACAAGCTGGAAGTCAGTCCCAACCTCTGGGCCGGTGTCGGCCTGGTGCGTGGCGGTGCCGGTACGGCGCTGGTGGGCGATGGTCCGACCGTGGCCGCGCGAGTCAAGGAGTACGCGGACCTGGGCATCGACACGTTCATCTTCTCGGGTTATCCACACCTGGAAGAATCCTATCGCGTGGCGGAGTTGTTGTTCCCGCACTTGGACGTGGAGCGCCCGGAGCTGCCGAAAAGCCAGGGCTACGTGAGCCCGTTTGGCGAGATGGTCGCCAACGACATCCTGCCCAAAGCCGCGTCCCAGAGCTGAGGCGGCCATGAAGAAAATTATCCACAACCTGGCGCCGTGGGCGGTGCCGCTGCTATTGCTGGCCGTGTGGCAATTGTCGGTATCGGCCGGCTGGCTGTCCACGCGGATCCTGCCGGCACCGGTAGCGGTGATCGAAGCCGGCGTGAGCCTGGTGCGCAGTGGTGAAATCTGGACGCACCTGGCCATCAGCGGTTGGCGCGCGGCGGTCGGTTTCCTGATAGGCGGCGGTATTGGGCTGGCCCTGGGCTTCATCACGGGCCTGTCGAAATGGGGCGAGCGGTTGTTGGACAGCTCGGTGCAGATGGTGCGAAACGTGCCGCACCTGGCGCTGATTCCGTTGGTGATCCTGTGGTTCGGCATCGACGAGTCGGCGAAGATTTTCCTGGTGGCGCTGGGCACGCTGTTCCCCATCTATCTCAATACCTACCACGGCATTCGCAACGTCGACCCGGCGCTGGTGGAAATGTCCCGCAGCTACGGCTTGTCCGGTTTCAGCCTGTTTCGCCAGGTGATCCTGCCGGGCGCCTTGCCTTCGATCCTGGTGGGTGTGCGGTTTGCCCTGGGTTTCATGTGGCTGACGCTGATCGTGGCGGAAACCATCTCGGCCAGTTCCGGCATCGGTTACCTGGCGATGAATGCCCGTGAGTTCCTGCAGACCGATGTGGTGGTGCTGGCGATTCTTCTGTACGCCGTGCTCGGTAAGCTGGCCGACCTCGCTGCCCGTGGCCTCGAACGGGTCTGGCTGCGCTGGCACCCGGCCTACCAAGTGAACAAGGGAGGTGCCGCATGACCGCCCAACAACCTCCACGCCTGCTGCGGGGCATCCCGCTGGCTGTGCGCAATCTGCAAAAGACCTTCGGCTCGCGACAGGTATTGCGTGATATCGACCTGCATATCCCGGCCGGGCAGTTCGTCGCGGTAGTGGGGCGCAGCGGCTGCGGTAAAAGCACCTTGCTGCGCTTGCTGGCTGGTCTCGATCAACCCTCTGGCGGCCAGTTGTTGGCAGGCTCGGCGTCGCTGAGCGCTGCGCGAGAAGACACGCGGCTGATGTTCCAGGAAGCGCGCCTGTTGCCCTGGAAAAAGGTCATCGACAACGTTGGCCTTGGCCTCAAGGGCGACTGGCGGCCGCAAGCCTTGCAAGCGCTCGACGCCGTCGGCCTGGCCGATCGCGCCCATGAATGGCCGGCGGCGTTGTCCGGCGGCCAGAAACAACGGGTGGCCCTGGCCCGGGCGCTGATCCACCAGCCACGCTTGCTGCTGCTCGACGAACCCTTGGGAGCGCTGGACGCCCTGACCCGGATCGAGATGCAGCAACTGATCGAGCGCCTATGGCAGCAACACGGCTTCACCGTGCTGCTGGTCACTCACGATGTCAGCGAAGCGGTCGCGATTGCCGACCGGGTCATCCTGATCGAGGACGGCCAGGTCGGCCTCGACCTGGCAATCGACCTGCCACGCCCCCGCGCCCGCGGCTCGCATCGCCTGGCGAGCCTGGAAACCGAAGTCCTCAATCGCGTGCTGTCCTTGCCCGGCCAACCGCCGGAACCCGAACCCGTTTCACCCTTGCCCACGCAGTTGCGTTGGGCGCAATAACTTCATCCAGACAGGAATCAATACCATGACCATCAAAGCCATCAACGTTCGCAACCAGTTCAAAGGCACCATCAAGGAAATCGTCGAAGGCGACGTGCTGTCGGAAATCGACGTACAGACTGCTTCGGGTATTGTCACTTCGGTCATCACCACCCGCTCGGTGAAAGAGTTGGAACTGGCGATCGGCAGCGAAGTGATTGCCTTCGTCAAATCCACCGAGGTGTCTATCGCCAAGTTGTGAGCGGTAGCGCAATGCGAAGCCCCGGATGGCGAGAGCCTCTCGGGGCTTTCTAGTGTTCCAAAGAAAATATAATGAGATTTTAAACGCGCTTTATTTGGTTTAAGGCGCTTTATAAGGCTTTTTAATTGCGATTCTGTTGGACGCTCGCCGTATTAAGGGGTGCTATTGTGCCCCTTATCGGTTTTTAACGGCCTCAGAACGCCTCTTATGAACAATTTTTTTCCTATCGATTGCGCCGATAATCTTCAGGCGATTGGCTCGTTGGTCAAAAGCAGGCGCTTGGGAAATCGGCAGCGACAAAAAGATCTCGCCGCATCATTGGCTATTTCCGAGCGAACGGTGCGCAAGATCGAAGCGGGCGATCCTTCCGTGGAGTTGCGGTCCTTCATGCTGGTTTTATGGCAGTTAGGATTGACTCAGGAAGTCTTCCAGAGCCGTCAACACATCGAGACGTTGTCGGTTACTTCGGCTCAGGCATCACGCCACGCTCGCGTGCGACTGGCCAGTGCAAAGGGGGACTTCTGATGGCCCGCGCCTATATTTATGTGGAGGATCCCGAGACGGGCGAGGTCTTCACATTAGGGCGATTGAGCATCGAGGGCGAACGGGGTGAATTTGTCTACGATCCCGATTACGTGGCTAGCCGTAAATGGATACCTGATCCCATTCGCTACCCGCTGCGCCCGCAACCCTTTACGGGCATTACCACCAATCGAGGTGTACCAGGTTTTATCAACGATGCGATGCCCGATGGGTGGGGTGAGCGGGTCTTGCGCGACCTTCACCGAAAGGACCTGGGGCCCGTCGATTATCTACTCAGATCGCCGAACAATGATCGCGCGGGTAACTTGATGGCCGGAGCGACTCGGCATCCATCCCCGGGCATCGGCCAGGAAGCGTTGCCAACCCTGAAAGGTCTGGCGGCTTTTATCGACGCTACCGAAGCCATCTTCGATAACCAACTGGATGAGGAGGCCATCAGGACTCTGCAACTGCGCAAGCAACGTTCCTCTCTGGGCGGTGCCAGGCCCAAGCGCACATTGCAAGATGGGGGCGTGTTGGTTCTTGCCATTATGCAAGCCTGTTGGACGGCGTTGAGTTGGAGTTGGCCGTTGCGGCTATCGGTGTCCACCGCATGAAAAGCTGAGCAGCGCGTCAGGCGGCTTCGCGCTTGGGTAGGTACGGTGGCAGATACAGCCCCAGGTACGCATCGAACACCCGCATGCCTTCCTCGGCCATGCGCGGGGTGATCTCGCCGTGTTGTTGGACCGAGCGGGCGTAGACGCGGTCGCCCAGTTCCATGGCCAGGGCGAACACGTCGACGTCGGAGGGCAGCGCCGGCAATTGGAAATGACGGGCGAAGACCGTGTGCATCAGTTCGCCCAGTTCCAGGTCGTGCTGGCGGTCGGCCTGGGTGACTTCGGTCAGGCCGTGCTGGGCCAGGATCAATTGCCGGGCGGCGGCGTCTTCGCTGTAGATCACCAGCATGCGTTGTTCCACCAGCCGCGACAGGTCGTGCCAGTGGTTCAGCGCGCCATGGTCGATCGGTGCTTGCAGGCAAGCGCGAAAGGCCGCGTGGACATCGGCGGTCAGGGCTTCGAGCAGGGCCGGGACGCTGGCGAAGAAGTGATAGACGGAGGAGGGCGGGATACCGGCGCGTTCGGCGACGCTGTAGATCGACAGGCTGGCCACGCCTTCGGCGGCAAGCAGCGTACGGGCGGCATCAAGAATGGTGTCGATCCGGGCCTGGCTGCGTGCGCGGGGTTTGCGAGGGGTGGCGATGCGCGTCATGGACGTCTCCTGCGGGGCTGGCGGGCATTGTACGCAGAGCGGGCGGATGGTCCATACCTTGGGATCGAGCGGAGAGGATTCTCTGTGGCGAGGGA
>NZ_JAOSHO010001010.1 GCF_025917275.1 Pseudomonas agronomica
TGGCCGGCCACGGTCTTTTCGATGCGTCGGCCGAAGGCGTCGTAGCGGTAGGACGTTTCGTTGCCGTCCGGGCTGGTGACGCCGATGAGGCGATGTTGGCTGTCGTAGCGGTAGTGCGTGACGAGGCATTGGGCTTTGCCGCGGCGTTCGCGGATGAGGTTGCCGTAGGCGTCGTAGTCGTAGTGGCGGTCACCCTCCATGAGCAGGCGGTTGCCCTTGAGGGTGGTCGGGCCGGGGCGGTCTTGCAGCAACAGGTTGCCGGCCGGGTCGTGGGCGAAGCGTTCGGGGGCTTGGGTGTGGGCATGGTCGATGCGGACCAGGCGATCTTGCGGGTCGTATTGGTAGCTGCGGCGGTTTCGATTGTCAGAAAGGGCGGCGAGGTTGCCGTTGGCGCTGTAGGAATAATCACGCCAGAACAATTGGTGCTGCTGGGTCTGCCAGACGGTCTGGGCCTTGAGGCTACCCTGTTCGTCGTAGCGGTAGTCGCTGAGCAGCAGGCCTTGCTGGCGTTGGGTTTCGCGGCCGCCCTTGAAACGGTGTTCGGTCAGGC
>NZ_JAOSHO010001011.1 GCF_025917275.1 Pseudomonas agronomica
GTCATGAGTCGTTGGATCTTGGGCGGCAACTCGGAGTTGACGTAAAGCTTGTCGACGACCGCTTGCGGTGGATAAACCGCTTCGTCGGTGCGGACTTTCTGGTCCATCAGTTCGCCAGCCTTGGGGTTCGGGTTGGCATAACCGACCACGTCGCTGACCTGGGCGATCACCTCAGGCTTGAGCAGGTAGTTGATGAACGCATGGGCCTCCCTGACGTTGGTGGCGTCGCGCGGGATCGCCAGCATGTCGAACCAGAGGTTGCCGCCTTCCTTGGGGATCACGTAGGCGATTTCGATGCCCTTGCCGGCTTCGCTGGCACGGGAGCGGGCCTGGAAGATGTCGCCGGAGAACCCGGCAGCCACGCAGATGTTGCCGTTGGCCAGGTCGGAGATGTATTTGGAGGAATTGAAATAGGTCACGTAAGGCCGGATCTTGAGGAGCTGGGCCTCGGCCTTCTTGTAGTCTTCCGGATCCTGGCTGTTGGGGTCCAGGCCCAGGTAGTTGAGCATCGCCGGGATCATCTCGTCGCCCGAATCGAGGAACGAAACG
>NZ_JAOSHO010001012.1 GCF_025917275.1 Pseudomonas agronomica
TTCTCTGCGTCAGAAACGGGGACAGATTTATTTGCCGCAAATAAATCTGTCCCCTTTCACACTGTGAAAATACGGTATCCGCAACACCCCGATCCCTAATGTGGGAGCGAGCTTGCTCGCGATGACGCCAGCCCAGACACCCCCTTCTCAGTCCCCTTTACCCACGCTTACATCTGCAACGTTAAATTTGCCGTTTTGAATCGGTCAAAGGAGCGGCTGTGGCTGGGTTATCCCAATTATCTTGTGAGGAAAGCAACGGCGGCTCTTCAACGTGCTCCCATTCCAGATACCACTCGTATGTTTCGTTGTCAGCCTTGAACTCATGTTTAACAGTCCAGCCCAGTTCCACGAGCTTTTGAGCCCGGAGAGAGCCGTGTGTCCTAGTCACTCTCGGAGTTTTCATATAGTCGTCAAGCGAGTCATTGCTAGGGATTTTAACGCGGTAGCAGAAACTGGTGGCGCAGTTGCCGGCGTAGCTCAAGCGGAAATGAGACTGAGGCAAGGCCACCTTCTCGCCAATAACGCCCCCGTGGCGAGGGAGCTTGCTCC
>NZ_JAOSHO010001013.1 GCF_025917275.1 Pseudomonas agronomica
GCCTTGGCGCCGATCAACAACGGATAATTGAAACTGCTGCGGTCGGTCAGGTTGACCTCGACGGTGCGCTTGACATTGCCCAGGCACAACTCCAGGTCAACCACCGGGCGCTTGGTGGGTGCGATCTTTTCATCGTCGTCCTCGTCCTCTTCGGAACGGGTCTTGATTTTGCTGATCCGGGCAATCTTGTGCTCGTAGACCTTGTTGCTCGCGCCTTTGGTCGCCAGGCGGAACCGTACCCAATCATCGCCGTCACGGGTGAACGTCTCTATGTCCTTGGCCGACAGCGAGGCGGTCAGCGCACCGGTGTCCATTTTTGCCTTGAGCACTTCGCCGCCCATTTCCGGCAGCGCGATGTATTCGTAGCGTCCGTACAGCGTGGGCTCGGCGGCCAATACCGGAAGGGCCACCAGGGAAAGCAGGGCTAGAACGGATTTCATGTAGGAGGCTTCCATTGTGGGAGTGGGATTTTAGACCGTGGCCGTCGAATTCGTTCGGTTAAACGCATCCATGGAGGGATTGCCCACTCGGCCCTGTAGGAGCT
>NZ_JAOSHO010001014.1 GCF_025917275.1 Pseudomonas agronomica
CGCCATCCGGGCCTTGCGCTTGCGACGGCTGATCAACGCCAGCGCTACGGCAACCACCAACACCGCGCCACCCACTTCCAACCAAGTCCTGAAAGGCCGCAGCGCCGAGCGAACAGGCGCCAGCGCCTGGGTCACGTAGCGCTTGCTGGCCTGGTCGAACGCCGGTTCCGGGCACTGGTGGCCGAAGTCCCACGCCCACTCCACATAAGGCCCCTCCTTCACATAACGCTGGTACAGCGCGCTTTGTTCTTCGAGGCTGGAGTTATACCCCACTGCCCTGCACAACACCGCCGCGAACGCCTGGCTGGTGTGCGGCAAGTGATCGGCGGCCTGGCTCGCCAGCGCCGTGGCGACGAAACGGTAGTGGTAGCGCACGTCCGGTTGGGCGGCGCTGGCCTGTTGCCGTTGCACTTCGCCTTCGGCCACCAGCGGACCGACCTTGAGCTCCACCGGTTCAAAACTGTAGTTGCCTTCCAGGCTGGCGTAATCCGGCGCCATTTCGTAGCCCAGGAGCTGCATGCCGGACCGGCGCGCGATGACGGAC
>NZ_JAOSHO010001015.1 GCF_025917275.1 Pseudomonas agronomica
GTCAGGGGGGTGCGCTCAAGCTCGGTGTGACTGGTAGCCATGACCGGCAGCCATTTAAGTGTCATCAAGCGGGAAAAGGGCAGCGGACCGTGTTCGATATTGTCGACGAACAACAATTCGACCGGCTCGCTACCAAACATCTCGCCTTCGCCTTTGAGACGATAATGCGCGGTACTGCTGAATGTTCCACGATCCAGGGAGACCAGTTCGATCGACGCGGCGCCATTGGAGCCGGCCAGAGCCGTTTGCATTTGCTTGTTGCTGTCGGCAATAGCGGTATTCAGCACTCCTTCAAGCTTCGTGCCGGTATACCAGGCCCCACCTGCGCTGACGGCACCGATAACCACAACGATTCCCAGAAGTACGCTTGCTGATTTATTCATGAGTGACCCGATCGTTATTCCATGGTTGAAAAATCGTCGTCTTCCTTGACCCGCAAAGGGCTATGGCTCGACGCAGTAAAAGTGGTGGGGAGATTAGCATCAGGCAGGCACGCTAGCCCAATGTTTAAAGGGGGGAAAGCGTGTTCT
>NZ_JAOSHO010001016.1 GCF_025917275.1 Pseudomonas agronomica
ATCGCCGGCTTGCAGCAAGGCCAGGTAGACAGCGCTGTTGGCAGACGAACCGGAGTGCGGCTGGACGTTGGCGTAATCGGCACCGAACAATTGCTTGGCGCGCTCGATGGCCAGGGCTTCGACCTTATCGACGTGCTCGCAGCCACCGTAGTAGCGCTTGCCCGGATAGCCTTCGGCGTATTTGTTGGTCAAGCCGCTGCCCTGGGCCTGCATCACACGCTTGCTGGTGTAGTTCTCCGACGCGATCAGTTCGATGTGATCTTCCTGGCGTTGCTCCTCGGCATTCATCGCCGCCAGCAGTGCATCATCGTAGCCTTGGATTTGGTCTTGCTTGCTGAACATCGCGTCTCTCCCAGCGGCGGCGGTGCGCCTTTCGTCTCGGTGAGGCACGGACCGTTTCGGTCGTGCCCTTTGGATGCGATGGTATGGCCGGCGCAGGCAGGTCAAATGCCTATGGACGCCACGCAAAGGTGCGTTTACGACATGGGATCAAATGGAATCGAACACTGCCCTTGCTCCCGCTGGGC
>NZ_JAOSHO010001017.1 GCF_025917275.1 Pseudomonas agronomica
CTGGGTTACATCGGCGTCGACATGGTGCTGGACCAGGAAAAGGGTCCGTTGATCCTGGAACTGAACGCCCGCCCGGGCCTGAACATCCAGATCGCCAACGACTGCGGCCTGACCTTGCGCACCCACGCGGTGGAAGCCCACCTGGAAGAGCTCAAGGCCCGCGGCGTGACCGAAACCGTGGAAGAACGAGTAGCGTTTGCCCAGGAACTGTTTGGGCATATTCCGCCGGTTGAGGGGTGAGTCCTGAAAATTGGACCTTGCTCCACCGGGTTCTGTAGGAGCTGGCGAAGCCTGCGATCTTTCGCTTGAGATTCAACTGTCTGTGAAAAGATCGCAGCCTCGCTTCGCTCGTCAGCTCCTACACAGCTCCTACAGGCGCAATCCGGCGGGAGCAGGCTCCCTCGCCACAAAGTGTTCATACCCAGGTCACTCTGGTAGCCACAGACGTGCTCATCTCCGACATCCCCCTAGGAGCAAATCCTACAGGGGATTACAATCGCTCCCCCGCCTGAACGGCTGACCCAC
>NZ_JAOSHO010001018.1 GCF_025917275.1 Pseudomonas agronomica
TCCAGGTCCGGGCGCAGCTTGCCGGCTTGCTGCAGTTCCCTGAGCAAACCACTGATCTCGGCCCTGAGGGCATCGTTCATCGCTCGATAGCCTTCGGGCAAACCGTTGCCGCCACCGAACAGGATCAGCGGCAGCAACTCCCGCCAGAGGCTCGGGTGCATCACTTCCAAGGCATAACCGGTGAGCAACCGCTCCAGGTAGCACAGCGCCTCGACGGGGTCGTTCATCTCGGGGATCTGGCTGCGCGTGTCCTTGAGCGCGCGCTGGTCGGCGTCGTGGAGGATTTCCAGGATGATTTCCTGCTTGTTGCCGAAGTACTTGAACACCGTCGGCGCCGAGACCCCGGCCTGGCTGGCGATCTGCTCGATGGTGGTGTTCTGGAAACCCTGGCGCTCGAACAACGCCACCGCCGCCTTGCTGATGGCTTGGCGGCGTTCGGCTTTCTGACGTTCACGCAGTCCGGTCACGAAGAGGTCCTTGTTGCGGGAAAAAAAGGCTCGAAACCCTGTGGGAGCGAGCCTGCTC
>NZ_JAOSHO010001019.1 GCF_025917275.1 Pseudomonas agronomica
GGGTGCGACGTTCCAGCTCCACGCCGACCCGGCTGGCGCACCGTGGCCGCGGCTGGTCACCGCCGTCGAGCCGGACAAGCTCTGGACCGAATTGGGCCGCGGCGGTTTCGCCCATGAATTGAGGCAACAAAGCGGCCCCGGCGCCTACCGGACCGATTGGCCGGTGGTGTCCATGGGCCCGGAAAAACATCTTGGCTATGCCGTGCAGTGGTTCGCCATGGCGGCGGCGCTGTTTGGCCTTTTCCTTTATCTCGGATGGCACAACGCAGGGAGACACCATGGGGAACACCATGAATCCAACCAACACGTCTGAGGCGCCCGTGGCGCAGAACCGCCGCAAGGGACGCCTGCAACTGTTGCTGATCGTGCTCGGCGTGATCGGCCCGATGATCCTCGCCACCGGTATGTACAAGTTCCAGTTCTGGGTGCCCGACAGTCGCAGCTACCACGGCGAGTTGATCGGTAACGGCCAGACCCGCGCCGAGATTGGCGTGCAGGCCGATGAACAGCGCTGGCAGATCCT
>NZ_JAOSHO010000102.1 GCF_025917275.1 Pseudomonas agronomica
CCGAGCGGGAGCAAGCTCCCTCGCTACAAGATGTCCGTGAATCAGTAATCGAAAAATACCGTCTCGGCATCCGTGCCCTGCAGGATCACGTTCCACTGGTACACGCCCGACACATCGACCTTGGCGACGAGGGTGCCGCGGCGCTCCTCGGGGACGCAGGCCAGCAGCGGATCAGCTTCGTTGGCGGGTTCGCCGTCGAAATAGATGCGTGTCAGCAGATGCTTGACCAACCCGCGAGCGAACACCAGCACCACAAGGTGCGGCGCTTGGGTCGTATCGCCCAGCCCCGGCACCGTGCCAGGCTTGATGGTGGTAAAGCGGAAGCGCCCTTCGGCATCCACCGGCACCCGGCCAAAGCCGTCGAAGTGTGGGTCCAGGGGTCTGTCCTGGTCGTCTTCCGGGTGCGCGTATTTGCCGGCGGCGTTGGCCTGCCAGACTTCCAGCATCGCGTCGTTGACGAACTGGCCGTTGCCATCGACCACCTGCCCGGTGATCGCCACGCGCTGGCCGAGCGTCTCGGCAACGGTCAGGTCTTCGCGGTTCAGCCACGTCAGGCCGATGTGGTAGTAAGGCCCGACGGTGTGGGACGTAGTGGCGTTGAGCGTCATCTTATTTCTCCATCGGCGTGGCATCGCGGCCGCGCAAGACGATGTCCCAGCGATAACCGAGGGCGTAGTGAGGGACGGTTTTTTCCAGGTCGAAACGGGCGATCAGGCGTTCCTTGGCGCTTGTGTCCGGCACGCAATTGTAGATCGGGTCGTATTCCAGCAACGGATCGCCCGGGAAATACATCTGCGTCACCAGGCGCGTCAGGATGCTCGGCCCGAACAGTGAGAAATGGATATGCGCCGGGCGCCAGGCGTTATGGTGATTACCCCACGGATAGGCGCCGGGCTTGATGGTCTGGAACTGATACCAGCCGTCGGCGTCGGTGACGGTGCGACCGGTGCCGGTGAAATTCGGATCCAGCGGCGCATCGTGGTCGTCACGGTCATGGTTGTAGCGACCGGCGGCGTTGGCCTGCCAGATCTCCACGAGGATGCCCGGCACCGGCTCGCCGTGCTCGTCCAGCACGCGGCCGTGAATGATGATTCGTTCACCCAACGGCTCGCCGGCATGCTGGGCGGTCAGGTCGTGGTCCTTCTCTTGAAGACGGTCAGCGCCGATGGTCGGCCCGGTGATTTCCGACAGCGAGTGAGGCAGGTACACCAGCGGCTTGGACGGCGAGCGCAGGTTGGTGGACTGGTACGGCGGGTGCAGATACTCCGGCTGGGTGCCCGCTTGTGGGCGACGATAACCAGGCTTGTCAGTCATGAAGCATTCCTCGGTTTCTTATTAGTAGAGCGACGCATCAGACGCGTTCGATCGCCAGCGCCAGACCTTGGCCGACGCCGACACACATGGTCGCCAAGCCTTTCTTGCCGCCTGTTTTTTCCAGATGATGCAGCGCTGTCATCACCAACCGTGCGCCGCTCATGCCCAGCGGATGACCCAAGGCGATCGCCCCACCGTTCGGGTTGACTTGCGGCGCATCGTCCGCCAGTCCCAAGTCTCGCAATACCGCCAAACCTTGGCTGGCGAAGGCTTCGTTAAGCTCGATCACATCAAAATCCGCGACGGCCAATCCCAGGCGTTCGGTGAGTTTGCGCACCGCCGGCACCGGACCGATGCCCATCACCCGTGGCGCCACACCGGCGCTGGCCATGCCCAATACTTTGCCGCGGGGCGTCAGGCCATGTTTTTTTACTGCTTCGGCCGACGCCAGGATCAACGCGGCCGCGCCGTCGTTGACACCCGAAGCGTTGCCGGCGGTGACCGTCTTGTCCGGACCGTTGACCGGTTTGAGTTTGCCCAGGGTTTCCAGCGTGGTGTCAGCGCGAGGATGCTCATCCTGCTCGACCACGGTTTCGCCTTTTTTATGGGCGATGCGCACCGGCACGATTTCCTCAGCGAAAAACCCTGCCGCCTGGGCCGCCGCCGCGCGTTGCTGGCTGCGCAAGGCGAAAGCGTCCTGGTCGGCGCGGGACACCGCGTAGTCATCCGCCACGTTATCCGCAGTCTGGGGCATCGCATCCACGCCGTACTGGGCTTTCATCAACGGGTTGATGAAACGCCAGCCGATGGTGGTGTCTTCCAGTTTCATGTTGCGGGAAAACGCCGCGTCGGCCTTGCCCATCACGAACGGCGCCCGGGACATCGATTCCACGCCGCCAGCAATCGCCAGCTCCATCTCGCCACTGGCGATGGCGCGGAACGCGGTGCCGATAGCGTCCATGCCCGAGGCGCAGAGGCGGTTGAGGGTCACGCCGGGAATGCTCTCTGGCAGGCCAGCCAACAGCAGCGCCATGCGTGCGACGTTGCGGTTGTCTTCGCCGGCCTGGTTGGCGCAGCCGAGGAACACCTCGTCCACCGCGCTCCAGTCCACCGAGGGGTTACGCTCCATCAATGCCTTGATCGGCACGGCGGCCAGGTCATCGGCGCGCACGGCGGACAAGCCGCCGCCAAACCGGCCGATGGGGGTTCGAATCGCATCACAGATATAAACGTCGCGCATCAGGCTTCTCCCGGTGCCTGGCCGTGGGCCGCGGCGGTGCGAGCTTCCAGGTCGCGCAGTGCGCGCAGCTCGACTTCGGTCGGCTCGGCGGTGGTGTGCACCTGGTCGGCGAAACGGATCGCCCACCCAGTGGCGGCGATGACTTGCTCGCGGGTCACGCCGGGGTGCAGCGCGGTGACCACGAATTCATGGCTGCCGGCTTCCGGCTCCATGATGCACAAGTCGGTGATGATGCCCACGGGACCTGCACCCGGCAGCCCCAGGCGCTTGCGCGAGTCGCCGCCCTCGCCATGACCGACCGAGGTGATGAAATCCAGCTTGTCGACAAACGAACGCGCCGATTGCTTGAGAATGATCAGCACGCTCTTGGCCGAGCCGGCAATTTCCGGCGCGCCACCAGCACCCGGCAGGCGGACTTTCGGCTGATGGTAGTCGCCCACCACCGTGGTGTTGATGTTGCCGAAACGGTCGACCTGGGCAGCGCCAAGGAAACCGACGTCGATACGCCCGCCCTGCAGCCAATAGCGAAAAATCTCACCGGTCGGGACGACAGTGTCCGCGGTTTCCGCCAGCTCGCCGTCGCCGATGGACAGTGGCAACACGCTGGGCTTGGCGCCGATCGGGCCGGACTCATAGATCAGCACGACGTCCGGTGACGAGGTCAGCCGCGCCAGGTTGGCCGCTTTCGACGGCAGGCCGATGCCGACGAAGCACACGGCATTGTTCTTCAAGCGACGCGCCGCGGCGACGGTCATCATTTCGTTGGTGGTGTAATTCATGCTTTCACCTGCGAAGCTGCGGCCAGCCGGGCCTGGAATTCATTGAAGTCCCGGGTGCCGTGGATGTATTCGTCGATCCATGCGGTAAACGTCTCACGATCCCGCGCGATCGGATCCCACGCCTGGTAGAAACGGTTGTCACGCTCGGTGTAGCCGTGGGCGTAGGACGGATGGGCGCCGCCGGGGACGTGGCACACGGCGCTCAACGCCCAGGTCGGCAGTACGCAGGCGTTCATCGGTGCGTTCAGGTCATCGACGATCTCTTCCACGGTGACGATGCAACGCTTGGCGGCCAAGGCGGCTTCTTTCTGCACGCCGAGAATGCCCCACAGCAGCACGTTGCCCTTGCGGTCGGCTTTCTGGGCGTGAATGACCGTAACGTCCGGGCGCACCGAAGGTACGGCGGCCAAGACTTCACCGGTGAAGGGACAGGTCACGCTCTTGATCAGCGGGTTGACCTTCGGCAGGTCGGAACCGGCGTAGGCTCGCAGCACCGCGAACGGTAGGCCGGAGGCGCCGGCGACGTAGGCATTGGCAAGATCGGCGTGGCTGTGTTCTTCGATCTCCAGCGGGTGCGGCCATTGTTTCTCCACGGCATCGCGCAGGCGGTGCAAGGACCCGACGCCAGGGTTGCCGCCCCAGGAGAAAATCAGCTTGCGAGCACAACCGGCGCCGATCAACTGGTCGTAGATCAGGTCGGGCGTCATCCGTACCAGGGTCAGGTCTTTCTTGCCCTGGCGAATGATTTCATGACCCGCCGCTGTAGGAATCAGGTGCGTGAAGCCTTCGAGCGCGACGGTGTCTGCGTCGTTGACGAATTGCTTCACCGCGTCGTGCAGCGAAAGGATTTCAGCCATGGGGCAGGCTCCCGTTTTCCAGTAGACCGACGTGAAGAAAAAGGCGCGAGGTTCTGCGCCGGAGTGACTGAAGATTAAGCTTCGGGATGACGGCAAAACAATCCGATAATCGACTGAGTGTTCGTTTATCGAACAGATTGTTGTTTGGCTAACGTTTTATGGGACACGGAAGATCCTTGTGGGAGCGAGCTTGCTCGCGATAGCGGTGGATCAGATAAGTATCGGTCACTGATATACCGCTATCGCGAGCAAGCTCGCTCCCACAGTTGCTCTGTATGCTCACAGATAGGTCATGCCATTGACTCAGGTCGCATCCGCATGGCTGACCATGCCCTTGATCACCACCGCCGTGGTCGCCAGGGCCGCAGGAATGACCAACGCTGTCAGGACCTGCTCGAAGTTCCAGCCCAGGCCCAACAACGTCGCGCCCATCCAGGCGCCGAGAATGGCGCCGAACCGGCCGATGCCCAGCATCCACGAAACCCCGGTGGCCCGGCCCTGGGTCGGGTAGAAGCGCGCCGCCAGGGAAGGCATCGCCGATTGCGCGCCGTTGACGCACATGCCGGCCACCAACACCAGGGTGGCAAGCAACGTGATGTTGCCCAGGCTCTGCCCTACCGCGTAGGCAAACAGCCCCGCCATCAGATAGAAAATGCCGATGACCTTGTGCGGATTGAACCGGTCCATCGCCCAACCCACGCCGACCGCGCTCAAGACACCACCAAATTGAAACAACGCACCGATAAACGCGGCCTGCTCCATGCTCGCGCCACTGTCGCGCATCAGGGTCGGTAACCAACTCGTCAAGAGATAGACAATCACCAGTCCCATGAAATACGTCAGCCACAACAACAAGGTGCCAGCGCTGTAAGTGCCAGAGAAAATCACCGCCAGCACGTTGCGGGCCTTCACGGTTTTCTGTTCCGGCACACTGAAGCTGGACGCCTGGGCAATGGTCGGCGGGTCAATCGGCGCTAGGGTCTTGCGCACTTTTTCCGTGCCACGGTTGCGCACCACCAGGTAACGCGCCGACTCGGGCAACCATAGCAACAGCACTACCGCCAGGATCAGTGGCAGGATTCCGCCGATCATCAGCAGGCTGTGCCAGCCGAATGCCGGGATCAACTTGGCCGAAATGAACCCGCCGCCGGCCATGCCGAGGTTGAAGCCACAGAACATGCTCGTCACCAGCAGCGACTTCTTGCGCTCCGGCGTGTACTCGGAGAGCAGCGTCGTGGCGTTCGGCATGCCAGCGCCCAGGCCCAGGCCCGTCAGGAAACGCAGCACCAACAATTGGTCGACATTGGTGCTGTAGGCGGAAGCCAGGCTGAATGCGCCGAACAGGGCGACGGCCCCGACCAGCACGACCTTGCGCCCGAATCGGTCCGCCAGGGGCCCGGACCCCAGCGCACCGAAGACCATGCCGATCAGCGCGGCACTCATCACCGGTCCAAGGCTGGCCCGATCGATGCCCCAATCCTGGGAAAGGGCCGGCGCGATGAAGCCCATGGCCGCCGTGTCGAGGCCGTCGAGGAAAACAATCAGGAAACAGAGAATGACCACGCGCCATTGATAGCGCGAAATCGGTTGAGCGTTGATGAAGGACTGCACATCGAGGCAAGTGCCTACGGAAGTCTGGGGCTGGTTCATTTTATTTTTATTCCACGCAAGGGACGCCAGATGACGCTGCGCGACATTAATGAGACCAGGCAAATACCGTCAATTCATCCCGGCCGACTGTGTGCGTTTATCGAACAACTTAGCTGAACACTTAACTGAACAACTGCGCACTGAGGTCTCGGCTGGCTCCCAGCAGGCCCGGCAGAAAGCGCTGCTCCAACTCGTTGCGGCTAACGCGACCCGCGTGGGTGCTGACATTCAGCGCCGCGACCACCTGGCCCGATGCGTCATACACCGGCACGGCGATCGAGCGCAGGCCTTGCTCCAGTTCCTGGTCGACGATGCACCAGCCTTGTTGCCGAACCTGCTGCAGGCATTCGAGCAACGCCTCGGGTGTATGCAACGTCCGGCTGGTCTTGGCCTGCAAGTCGGCGTGGTCCAGGTAATCGCGCAACGACGCATCGTCCAGGGCCGCCAACAGGATCCTGCCCATCGATGTGCAATACGCTGGCAGACGGCCGCCCACGGACAGATCCACGGAAATCAGCCGTTGGGTGGTGGCCGACCGGGCGATGTAGAGGATGTCGTCACCTTCGAGCGTCGCCATGTTGCAAGCCTCGTGCAGCTGCTCGCTCATGCGGTCCAGGTACGGCTGGGCGGACACGGCCAACGGTGTCGACGACAGATAGGCGTGACCCAGGGTCAGCACCTTGGGCAGCAACGAATAGGTACGTCCGTCGGTGGTGGCGTAGCCGAGCTTGATCAAGGTATGCAGGCAACGCCTGACAGCGGCGCGGGGGATTTCCGTGCGGTGGCTGATCTGGGCGATGGTCAGGTGCCGCTTGCGCTCCTGGAATGCCTGGACCACGGCAAGGCCGCGGGCCAGCGACGTCATGAAATCCGGATCGCCAGTCAACGCCTGGATCCGCTTGGCGGGCGAGGCAACGATCGGCGGCGCGACTGAGGTGAAAGCGTTGCGCAATTGGTCGTTCATGTCGGATCCTCTGCGGAATATCGGCTATTACAACTGGCGGGCCGGCAGTCAGACAAGGACGGATCGCCGAGACCGTTCGATTATCGAACCGACGATCGATTATCGCAATCAAGTGTTTATAAGCCCACGTTCAACCCGATCCCTGCGTCTCTTTCGCAGGCGACCTGAAATGGAACTGATCCGCCCACTCGAAAATGAACTTGTCGCCAACAATGACGTCAGGATATCGACTGTTAGGGAAATATGTCTGTTGACACAACTAGTCCATACAAATATTGATTCACACAAACAACCAGCGGTTTTTATCTTTACCGATAGTGTTCTTCCAACGGACCGTTATAATGCGGTCCAGTGACGGCAAGGCCCATCGACCTGACCGTCCGCAGGCACGACAGCTCATCACTGTTGTGTCGCCTGCCGGTGCCTGAAGCACCCATGGCCGCTTCCCCTGTATCGGCAACAACACGAAGCCCTGATGCTACGTCAGCTGTCAGCTCTGGTGCCGTGGCCGTCTGCATGTTCGCATGCAGTGCGTATCACCAGATTCAATTAAATAATTAGGTAACACTGTGACGAAAGACGAACTGCGCGCGGAACTTGAGCGCCAGGAACAACGTTACAAGGAAGTTTACGGCGGGGAGATCACCACCTACGCCGCGCAACCTGAACCGGAACGCAAACCTTGGCGTAAACGCGCCACCGTCCAGGATCAGGCGTTCAGCCAGGAACTTCAGAAGATGGAAAAGGAACTCAAGGCCGAAGAGAGCTAACGTCCGGGCTTGATGTTTTCTGTGGACGGTATCCGGTCGCCACCCTGGCCGGCCCTCGTCGTCAAGCGCCCGCCAAAAAGCGGGCGTTATTTTCGCCTTCACGGTTGGGAGCGTTCCTGACCTACGTTCTTTCAGATATTTCATCGACATTTTCAGGCCCCTTCCTGCCCCGAGGAGAAGCTTATCCACAGGGCTTTCTGCCTTGTAAACAAAGGGTTGCAGCTTCCCAGCAAAATCGGGCCACGAACGGTTTCCTCCCGATTATTTCGTAGAAGAATGTGACCGATGAGCAGGCAGTGCATCGATTACCGAGGTTTTCTGGCATAATCGCGCCCCCTTATTCCCGGGTCAGAAAACCTTCATGATCGATTTATTCAGCGGACTGGATGCTTGGGTGCTTGTGAGCCTCTTGCTCGCCCTGGCTTTTGTCCTCGCCTTCGAGTTCATCAACGGCTTTCATGACACCGCTAACGCGGTTGCCACTGTTATCTACACCAAAGCCATGCCGCCTCACCTGGCGGTGTTCTTTTCCGGTGTGTTCAATTTCCTCGGCGTGCTGCTGGGCGGCGTGGGGGTGGCGTATGCCATCGTTCACTTGCTGCCCGTGGAGCTGCTGATCAATGTGAACACCGGACACGGGCTGGCCATGGTGTTCTCGCTGCTTGCAGCGGCCATCACCTGGAACCTGGGCACCTGGTACTTCGGTATTCCAGCGTCCAGCTCCCACACGCTGATCGGTTCGATCCTCGGCGTGGGCCTGGCCAACGCGCTGATCAACGATATCCCGTTGGCGGACGGGGTGAACTGGCAGAAGGCGATCGATATCGGCGCCTCCCTGGTGTTCTCGCCCATGGCCGGCTTCCTGATTGCCGCCCTGGTGTTGATTGGCCTGAAAGCGTGGCGTCCGCTGTCGAAGATGCACAAGACGCCGGAGCAGCGTCGCAAGATCGACGACAAGAAACACCCGCCGTTCTGGAATCGCCTGGTCCTGGTGATCTCGGCCATGGCCGTCAGCTTTGTCCACGGTTCCAACGATGGCCAAAAAGGTATCGGCCTGATCATGCTGGTGCTGATCGGTATCGTGCCGGCGCAGTTCGTACTCGACCTGACCAGCACCACCTACCAGATCGAGCGCACTCGTGACGCGACCCTGCACCTGAGCCAGTTCTACACGCGCAACAGCGACTCCCTCGGTGAGTTCCTGGCGCTGGGCAAAAGCGTCGAAGGTGATCTGCCGGAGAAATTCCGTTGCAACCCGCAACAGACCGAACCGACCATCAACGCCCTGCTCGATACCCTCAAAGGCGTGGCGGACTACCACTCGCTACCGTCGGAAAGACGCATCGAGGTTCGGCGCTACCTGCTTTGCCTGGACGACACGGCGAAGAAGGTCGGCAAGTTGCCAGGCCTGGCAGCCCGTGAGAAAGACGACCTGAACAAGCTGCGCAAGGACCTGACGGCCACCACCGAGTACGCCCCGTTCTGGGTGATCCTGGCGGTCGCCCTGGCGCTCGGCCTGGGCACCATGGTCGGCTGGAAACGCGTGGTACTGACCATCGGCGAGAAGATCGGCAAGCAAGGCATGACCTACGCCCAGGGCATGTCGGCACAGATCACCACCGCCTGCATGATTGGCGCGGCGAACGTCTTCAGCCTCCCGGTTTCCACCACGCACGTGCTGTCCTCCGGCGTGGCGGGCACCATGGTCGCCAACAAGAGCGGCCTGCAAGGTGGCACCGTGCGCAACATCCTCCTGGCCTGGGTGTTGACCCTGCCAGCGACCGTCGCCCTGTCGGCCGGGCTGTTCTGGCTGGCGTCCAAGGCCCTGGGTAGCTGATTCCAGCGGCCCACAAAAAAGGTGCGTTCCTTGCGGTTCGCACCTTTTTTTACGGATGAATTTCTGTGGGAGCGAGCCTGCTCGCTCCCACAGAGGTTTGGCATGGAACAGGAAATCTGCGCAAAAAAAAGGGCGACCGAAGTCGCCCAAAATGCCTTGCGTGCTCGTTGTCGCTGGAAAGACCTACGGCTTTTTGCGCTTGTGAGCGTCTTTCCAGATGAATAATCCGAAACCTGCGAAAAACACGAACATGAGGCCAACCGTCAGTACACCGGCAAACACCACATTATCGATAAACATGACTGGCCTCCTGGTCTTGTCCCTGTTGCGATGGGTTCAAGTTAACCAATCAGGCCTGGATGAAAATTGACCGGCGTCAATAACGCCCGCAACGGGGCGCGAAGAGGGGCAAATAACTGATCTGCATCAATGGATCGAGGGGGTGTCAGCGCTTTTTCGGTTTGTTTTTCGGCTTTTTCTTCGCCTTGCCCAAAGGCATCGCCTGTTCGAATGCCTGGCGAACTTCATTGAGGCGCTTTTCGTTGAGGTCATGAACGCGCTTGGCGCGTTCAGCACTGAAGTCGATCAGTTTGTCGTCTTGGCTCATGGCGTACGGCATCGTGCAGTGAATGGCGATGCGCCCATGATGCGGGCTGTCGGCCATATTGGCAAAGCCCGGATCAGATCTGGATATCGACCCACAGGCCCTGGCGCGATTCACCCTCCACCAGCGGGACAACCGGGACGGTGTTATCGGCGTTCAGTTCCGTGCCGGGGACCGCCAGGTGCTCCTCGGGATCCTCATCCGCTTCACGGCGGCGCCGGTTGCGCTCCTGCTGGCGCTGCTGTTCCTCGCGCAATAGCAGCGCGGCCTCTTCCGGATCGCGGTTCTGCAGGTCGATGGTGCTTTCGTTGGAGCTCTGTTGCACCGGGACCACGGGCGGTATGTCCGGTCGCTGGCGAACCGGATCCTGTTGAGCGGTGATGGGTACGGCGCTCAAAGGGAGCATGGGTGGCAACATAAAGGTCTCCTGTCTTCAGGTTGTCGGCCAAGGGAGGTGCGGCTTGAACCGCTGGTCCGAAACTTGTGACCTGGTTGGCATTACGCCCCGGCAGGACACAAGCTTGTTTGATCACCGAGCCCGCTTAAGTTCCCTTGGATCACTTGATGGACAAGTCGCCGCGAAGGCTGCATGCGTGCGTAAATCCTTTGGTCTGACGGAGCATTCCGTTAAGATAGCCGGCTTTTTCAAGGCGGGAGTCAGGCAGCATGGCGCAGCAGTATCAACCGGGGCAACGCTGGATCAGTGACAGCGAAGCCGAGCTGGGTTTAGGCACCGTTCTGGCACAGGACGGCCGCTTGTTGACCGTGCTCTATCCGGCCACTGGCGACACTCGCCAGTACGCGCTACGGAATGCGCCCCTCACTCGCGTGCGGTTTTCGCCGGGTGACGTGATCACTCACTTCGAAGGCTGGAAAATGACCGTGCGCGAAGTCGATGACGTCGACGGGCTGCTGGTCTATCACGGCCTCAACGCACAGAACGAAGTCGTCACGCTGCCGGAAACCCAACTGTCGAACTTCATCCAGTTCCGCCTGGCCAGCGACCGCCTGTTCGCCGGCCAGATCGATCCCCTGGCGTGGTTCTCCCTGCGCTACCACACGCTGGAACACACCAGCCGCCAATTGCAGTCCCCGCTATGGGGCCTGGGTGGCGTCCGTGCCCAGCCGATTGCCCATCAATTGCACATCGCCCGCGAAGTGGCCGACCGCATCGCGCCACGCGTGTTGCTGGCGGACGAAGTGGGCCTGGGCAAGACCATCGAAGCCGGCCTGATCATTCACCGGCAACTGCTCTCCGGCCGTGCCAACCGCATCCTGATCCTGGTGCCGGAGAACCTCCAGCACCAATGGCTGGTGGAAATGCGCCGGCGCTTCAATCTGCAGGTGGCGCTGTTCGACGAAGAGCGTTTCATCGAAAGTGATGCCAGCAACCCGTTCGAAGACACCCAACTGGCGCTGGTGGCACTGGAATGGCTGGTAGAAGACGAGAAGGCCCAGGACGCACTGTTTGCCGCGGGTTGGGATCTGATGGTCGTCGACGAAGCCCACCACCTGGTGTGGCATGAAGATCACGTCAGCCCGCAATATGCGCTGGTGGAGCAGCTGGCCGAAACCATCCCCGGCGTGTTGTTGCTGACCGCGACCCCGGAACAACTCGGCCAGGACAGTCACTTCGCCCGCCTACGCCTGCTGGACCCGAATCGTTTCCATGACCTGCAGGCCTTCCGCGCCGAGAGCGAAAACTATCGCCCGGTGGCCGAAGCCGTCCAGGAGCTGCTGGACAAAGGTCGCCTGTCGCCCGAGGCCCACAAGACTATCCAGGGTTTCCTGGGTAACGAAGGCGAAGCACTGCTGACCGCCGTCAACGACGGCGACATCGAAGCCAGCGCCCGCCTGGTTCGCGAGCTGCTGGACCGCCACGGCACCGGCCGCGTGCTGTTCCGCAATACCCGCGCCGCCGTACAAGGCTTCCCCGAGCGCAAGCTGCACGCCTATCCACTGCCGTGCCCGGACGAATACCTCGAACTGCCGTTGGGCGATCACGCCGAGCTGTACCCGGAAGTCAGCTTCCAGGCCCAGCCGGACGCCAGCGAAGAAGAGCGCTGGTGGAAATTCGACCCGCGCGTCGAGTGGTTGATCGACCAGTTGAAAATGCTCAAGCGCACCAAGGTCCTGGTGATCTGCGCCCACGCGGAAACCGCCATGGACCTGGAGGACGCCCTGCGCGTGCGCTCCGGCATTCCGGCCACGGTTTTCCACGAAGGCATGAATATCCTTGAGCGTGACCGCGCCGCCGCCTACTTCGCCGATGAAGAGTTCGGCGCGCAAGTGCTGATCTGTTCGGAGATCGGCAGCGAAGGCCGCAACTTCCAATTCGCTCACCACTTGGTCCTGTTCGACCTGCCGTCGCACCCGGACCTGTTGGAGCAGCGGATCGGCCGTCTGGATCGGATCGGCCAGAAACACACCATCGAGCTGCACGTGCCCTTCCTGGAAACCAGCCCGCAGGCGCGGCTGTTCCAGTGGTATCACGAAGCGCTGAATGCATTTCTCAACACCTGCCCGACCGGCAACGCCTTGCAGCATCAGTTCGGCCCGCGCCTGCTGCCGTTGCTGGAAGAAGCCGACGATGGCGACTGGCAAGCGCTGATCGACGAGGCTCGCGCCGAGCGTGAGCGCCTGGAAGCCGAGCTGCACACCGGTCGCGACCGCCTGCTGGAGCTCAATTCCGGCGGCGCAGGCGAAGGTGACGCGCTGGTCGAAGCGATTCTCGAACAGGACGACCAGTTCGCCCTGCCGATCTACATGGAGACCCTGTTCGACGCCTTCGGCATCGACAGTGAGGACCACTCCGACAACGCGCTGATCCTCAAGCCGAGCGAAAAAATGCTCGACGCCAGTTTCCCGCTGGGCGACGACGAAGGCGTGACCATCACCTATGACCGCAACCAGGCGCTGTCTCGCGAAGACATGCAGTTCATCACCTGGGAGCACCCGATGGTGCAAGGCGGCATGGACCTGGTGCTGTCCGGCTCCATGGGCAACACGGCAGTGGCGCTGATCAAGAACAAGGCACTCAAGCCCGGCACCGTGTTGCTGGAACTGCTCTACGTCAGCGAAGTGGTTGCCCCGCGCTCGCTGCAACTGGGCCGCTACCTGCCACCGGCGGCCTTGCGCTGCCTGTTGGACACGAATGGCAACGACCTGGCGGCCCGGGTCTCGTTCGAGACCTTGAACGACCAGCTCGAAAGCGTGCCTCGCGCCAGTGCCAACAAGTTCATCCAGGCCCAGCGTGACCAACTCGCGCCACGGATCAATGCCGGCGAAGAGAAGATCACCCCGCGTCACGCCGAACGCGTGGCCGAGGCCCAACGTCGCCTGGCGGCTGATACCGAGGAAGAACTGGCACGTTTGACGGCCCTGCAAGCGGTGAACCCTACCGTGCGGGATAGCGAGCTGGAGGCGTTGCGCGAGCAACGTGAGCAGGGGTTGGCGATGCTGGAGAAGGCGGCGTTGCGGTTGGAAGCGATTCGGGTGTTGGTGGCAGGGTGATTTTCGGCTGGGTTATGGGTGTATATCCGTTTCTCCGGCCTTAAAGCTGACCTGGTTCTGTTTTCACCTGTGGGAGCGGGCTTGC